>JAFPTE010000264.1 GCA_017400415.1 Oscillospiraceae bacterium | reverse complement strand
GGATATCCAGCGGAAGGGCTTCCGCCGCCTGGGCTACGTAGGCGACTGGGACCTGCCCTATCTGACCATGGACCCCAAGTTTGAGGCCCAGGAGGTCAAGGTCTTCGGCAGGATGTTCGATAAGGGCTACATCTACAAGGGCAAGAAGCCCGTGCACTGGTGCCCCTCGGACCGCACCGCCCTGGCGGAGGCGGAGATCGAGTACGCCGACGATAAGGTTACAACCATCTTCGTAAAGTTCAGAGTTCACGATGATAAGGGCCTTATCTCCCCCTATTCCGACCTTGAAAATACCTACTTCGTCATCTGGACCACCACCACCTGGACCATCCCCGGGAACCTGGCCATCTGCCTGAACCCCGGTCTGGATTACAGCCTGGTCCGTGCCTCCAACGGCGAATGCTACATAATGGCCACGGAGCTTGTGTCCTCCGTCCTGGCCAAGGCGGGCCTTGCCGTGGAGGAGACCCTCCATGTGTTCAAGGGCGTGGAGCTGGAGCTCCTCACCGCCCGGCACCCCCTGCTGGACCAGGACAGCCTTGTCATCCTGGGCGAGCACGTGACCCTGGACGCCGGCACCGGCTGCGTCCACACGGCCCCGGCCTACGGCGCCGACGACTTCAACGTCTGCCGCCGGTACCCCCAGCTTCCCTCCGGCCGTGACCTTGTCGTGAACGTGGATGACGCCGGCCGCTTCAACAGCTACGGCGGCAAGTATGAGGGCCTTTCCGTTCTGAAGGCCCATGACGTCATCTTCGCCGACCTGGTGGCCGCAGGTGCCATTCTGGCCTCCGAAAACATGGTCCACTCCTACCCCCATTGCTGGCGCTGCAAGAACCCCATCATCTTCCGGGCCACGGACCAGTGGTTCTGCTCCGTGGACGCCTTCAAGGAGGAGGCTGTGGCCGCCGCCAGAAAGGTGCAGTGGATTCCCGAGTGGGGCCAGGAGCGCATGGCCTCCATGATCCGTGAGAGAGCCGACTGGTGCATCTCCCGCCAGCGCCACTGGGGCATGCCCATCCCGGTCTTCTACTGCGAGGACTGCGGAAAGCCGGTCTGCAATTCCGATACCATAAACAAAATCAGCGAGATTTTCGCCCGGGAGGGCTCCAACGCCTGGTTTACCCGCCAGGCCGCCGACCTTCTGCCGGAGGGCTTCGCCTGCCCCCACTGCGGCGGCAGGAAGTTCACCAAGGAGACCGACACCCTGGACGGCTGGTTTGACTCCGGCTCCACCCACATCGCCTCCATGGAGCTGGACTCCCCCGGCACCTGGCCCGCTGACCTCTACATGGAGGGCGGGGACCAGTACAGAGGCTGGTTCCAGTCCAGCCTTCTGACCGCCGTGGCCGTGAAGGGAGCCGCCCCCTATAAGACCGTTCTGACCCACGGCTGGACCGTGGACGGCGAGGGAAGGCAGATGCACAAGAGCCTGGGCAACGGCGTGGACCCGGAGGATATCGTGAAGCGCTACGGCGCCGACCTTATCCGCCTGTGGGCCGCCTCCGCCGATTACCACCAGGATATGAGAGTTTCCGAGAACATCTTCAAGCAGCTCTCGGATAAGTACCTTAAGATCCGCAACACCGCCCGCTATATCCTGGGCAACCTGAACGGCTTCGACCCGGAGAAGGCTGTGGCCTATGAGTATATGCTGCCCATTGACAAGTGGGCCATGACAAGGCTGGAGAGCCTGGTTTCCCGGTGCCTGGCTGCCTATGAGCGGTATGAGTTCCACCAGGTGACCTACGCCATCCATAACTTCTGCGTTGTGGATATGTCCAACTTCTACCTGGACGTTATCAAGGACAGACTGTACTGCGACGGCGTGGAGAGCCTTTCCCGCCGCAGCGCCCAGTCCGCCATCTACGCCATCCTGGACGGCATGGTCCGGCTCCTGGCCCCCATCCTGTCCTTCACCGCCGACGAGATCTGGCAGGCCATGCCCCACGGCGCCGGCGACAACGGCGAGAACGTCATGCTCAACGATATGCCCGCCGACCATCCGGAGCGGGTCCTCACCCCGGAGGAGGAGGCCAGGTGGGCCGCCGCCCTCACTCTCCGCAGCGACGTACTGAAGGCCCTGGAGGTCCGGAGAGCGGATAAGTCCATCGGCAAGCCCCTGGATGCGGCCGTCACCCTCCATGTTTCCGAGGAGGGCGAGGGCACCATGGCCCTGCTGGAGGGCCTGGACCTGGAGAGCCTTTTCATCGTGAGCCGTGTGGATACGGTGAAGGGTTCCGGCGGCGCCGCCGGCGACACTGCCGGAGTGGGCGTTTCCGTGGAGCCCTGCGACGCTCCCAAGTGCCCCCGCTGCTGGAACAGAGCCAGAACCGTGGGCGAAGTTAAGGCCCATCCGGAGCTCTGCCGCCGCTGCGCAGAAGTAGTGGGCTGACGCCTTCAAAAGAAATCCCGGAGCCGGGATTTCTTTTGAGACATGCGCTTTATCGCCTCGGCTGACGCCTCGTTGGTCGGCGCATGGACCGGCTTCCGCCGGTCTCGGAGGTGTTTTCGCAATGGCAAAGCTATTGCGAAAACGGATTATTGATTATTTCGGTCAAACCTGTCATGAGCGTGGCTTGCGCCACGCTCATGTGATACTCGGAGAATCAGCATGCTTTATATAATCATCGCCTTAGTTATAGTGCTTCTGGACCAGCTGGTCAAATACTGGACCGTGTCCGTCATACCCCTGGGGGGCTACATGAACGCCGTTCCCGGCCTCTTCGGCTTTACCTACGTGCAGAACACCGGGGCCGCCTTCTCCCTCTTCTCGGAGCACACCTGGATTCTTTCCGTTGTGAGCGTGGCGGTCAGCCTGGGCATAATCTATGTGCTTTTCTTCCGGAAGCTGCCCTTCTGGGAGAACGTGGGCCTGGCCATGGTGCTGGGGGGCGCCGTGGGCAACGCCATTGACCGGATCGCCATGGGCTATGTGGTGGATATGATAAACCTGGAGCTCTTCCGGTTTGCGGTATTCAACGTGGCGGACTCCTTCATCGATATCGGCGCTGCGGTGTTCATCATCCTGTACGCCGTCCGCTCCATCCGGGAGGAGAAGAAAAAGTCCGGCCCCATGAAGGAGCTGGACCGGCTTCGGAAAACCGCCCCGGACCTGATAGAACAGGATAAGCAGGAGGACGACGGCGCCACCCTTGAGGAGGATGAGGGCGCCACCCTGGACGGGGACGACGGAGGCGATTTCGGCGGCGACGGAGGCGACGGCGACGGTGAATGAGATAAAATGCGAAGCGTCGGGCCTCCGGCTCGACGC
>JAFPTE010000263.1 GCA_017400415.1 Oscillospiraceae bacterium | reverse complement strand
CTGCTGGTCTGCGACGGCATGGGCGGCGCCAAGGCCGGAAATGTGGCCAGCGCCATGGCCGTGGAGGTCTTCAAGGCGGAGTGCGGCCGCCTCCTGACGGAGGATACCGCCCCGGAGGATCTGGAGGTCATTCTGCCGGGCATTGTGGACCTGTGCAACGAGACCGTGTTTGAGCTCAGCCACGTGAACGAGGATTATGACGGCATGGGCACCACCCTTGTGGCCGCCGTGTGCTGCGGGGACAGGGCCGTGGTCATAAACGTTGGCGACAGCCGTTGTTACCGCCTCTCCCACGGGGTGCTGACCCAGGTCACCAAGGACCACTCCCTGGTCCAGGATATGGTGGACCGGGGGGACATCACCAGGGAGGAGAGCAGGACCCACCCTCACAAAAACCTCATTACAAGAGCTGTGGGCACCATGAGCACCGTGGAGACGGATATCTTCACCGTGCCCATGGAGACGGGAGACCTGCTGCTTCTGGCCTCGGACGGACTCACCAACGTGGTGACCGACCGGGAGATAGAGGATGAGCTGAGAGCCACGGACAGCGCCCGGGCCTCCGGTGAGAGGCTTCTGGACTGCGCTCTCCGGCGGGGAGCACCGGACAATGTGACTCTGGTGCTGTACAGAAAGTAAGGAAGGAGGCTGTAAAGTGGACGATATTCAAATCGGCCAGTTTCTTGATAACAGATACGAGATTCTGGAAAAAATCGGTACCGGCGGGATGAGCGTTGTTTACAAGGCCCGCTGTCACAGGCTGAACCGCTTTGTGGCCATCAAGGTCCTGAAATCCGAGCTGGCAGAGAATGAGGAGCTGCGCCGCCGCTTCCATGCAGAGAGTCAGGCCGTTGCCATGCTGTCACACCCCAACATCGTGGCTGTCTATGACGTTAACCACACGGACAATGTGGACTATATCGTCATGGAGCTCATCGAGGGCAAGACCCTGAAGGAGTATATAAACCTTAAGGGCATTCTCCACTGGAAGGAGGCCCTGCACTTCACCATCCAGATCGTGAAGGCTCTGGGCCACGCCCATTACCGGGGAATTATCCACCGTGATATCAAGCCCCACAACATCATGATCCAGAAGGACGGCAGCGTGAAGGTGGCCGATTTCGGCATTGCCCGGCTCCTGTCCACCCAGAGCACCATGACCCAGGAGGCCCTGGGCTCCGTGCACTATATCTCCCCGGAGCAGGCCAAGGGCGGCCAGGTGGACGCCCGCAGCGACCTCTATTCTCTGGGCGTTGTCATGTACGAGATGCTGACCGGCCGGCTGCCCTTTGAGGGGGACAGCGCCGTTTCCGTGGCTATCCAGCACATCAGCAGCATTCCGCTGCAGCCCAGGGAGATAAACCCGGATATTCCCGTGGGCCTGGCCCAGATAACCATGCACGCCATGGAGCCCAACCTGGACCTGCGCTATCCCACGGCGGCGGCCATGCTCCAGGACCTGGAGGAGTTCCGGAAGAATCCCTCTGTGGAGTTTGAGTACCCCTCCGTGCCGGTGCCCGAGAACACGGAGTCCGGCCCTGTGTCAAGGCTCCTGCGCCGGGGCGGCCAGGAGGGAGCCAAGCGCTACCCGGGCAACGCCCTGAGCCGGGACAAGACCAGCGATGAGGAGTACCGCAAAAACCGTGAAAAGGCGGAGCGGACCACCATGCTGGTGGGCACCTCGCTGGTGGCTGTGTTTGTAATTGCCGTATTCTGGTTCCTGCTGCTGCCCTTCATAAACTCTATCCTGGCGCCCAACACCGCCCGGGTGGCGGTGGACAGCTTCACCGGGAAGAATATCAACGACATTCTTTCTAATTCGGAGTACACCAAGATATACAGTTTTGTGGTCAACGACATTGAGAGCGACACGGTAGATAAGGGCATCGTCATCTCACAGAATCCCGCGGCGGAGCGCACCGTTTCCCCCGGAGAGGGCGGCACCGTGGAGGTCACTCTGGACGTGTCCAAGGGCGCCAGGGAGGTATTCATGCCCGACGTCACCAACAAGGACTACCGTGAGGTCCAGAGCATCTTCGAGCAGCTGGACTTCGGCCTGAAGGTGGAGCTCCAGGGCGAGCCCGACGACAGCATCACCCGGGGCTACGTTATGGAGACCATTCCGGCGGCGGAGACACGGCTTGTGCGGAACATGACCATAACCGTTATCTACTCCACCGGCCCGGAGATCGTCACCGTGGCTGTGCCGGAGGTGACGGGCTTCAGCCTCAATAACGCCATTGCCCGGCTCCAGAGCTACGACCTGAGCTATGAGGTCCAGTACGATTACTCGGATACCTATGACGAGAATATAGTCTCCTTCCAGGGCTGGCCCGCCGGCGAGGAGGTGCCTATCCACTCCGTCATCTATCTGACGGTTTCCCTGGGCCCCAGGCCCGCCGATGCGCCCGATAACGGCGCTGTGGGGTGAACGTGGCACAGGGCAGAATTATGAAGGCCCTCAGCGGCTTTTACTACGTCTCCGGCCAGACCGGTACCGTCCAGTGCCGGGCCCGGGGCAAGTTCAAGCATGAGGGCCAGACCCCCTTGGTGGGGGATATGGCGGAGTATACGGACCTGGGAGGGGGCCAGGGAGTAGTTGACAGCCTCCTGCCCCGGAAAAACTCCTTTTCAAGGCCGCCGGTGGCAAACCTTGATATGCTGGTTATCGTGGCCTC
Source organism: Oscillospiraceae bacterium (assembly GCA_017400415.1). GTDB lineage: Bacteria > Bacillota > Clostridia > Oscillospirales > Oscillospiraceae > RUG626. Next base: position 2,218 of record JAFPTE010000263.1, on the reverse strand, counting down.
CCGGGCCATCCCGGTGACGGACGAGTTTCTGGTGGACAAGATGACTGCCATTGCCGCCCACAACGGGGTGGAGCCGGTGGTGGTTGTCAACAAAACGGACCTGGTCATCGGCGAGACCATGAGCGCCGCTTACAGGAAGGCCGGCTTCCGGGCCCTGGCTGTCAGCGCAGTCACCGGAGAGGGGATGGATGCCCTCAGGGAGCTGCTGGCGGGCCGGGTCTGTGCCTTCACCGGCAACTCCGGCGTGGGCAAGTCCAGCATTCTGAATGCGCTAGAGCCCGGCTTCAATATCGAGACTGCGGACGTGAGCTATAAGCTGGGCCGGGGCAGGCACACCACCCGGCATGTGGAGCTCTTCGAGACCTCCTTCGGCGCCGTTATTGCGGATACGCCTGGCTTCGCCTCCTTCGATACGGAGTCGGCGGAGCTCACCAGGGCTTCCGACCTGCAGTACGCCTTTCCGGACTTCGCACCCTACATAGACTCCTGCGCCTTTACGGGCTGCTCCCATACCAGGGAGCGGGGCTGCGCCGTTCTGAAGGCCCTGGAGGAGGGGAAAATAGTCCCCTTCCGCCACAGAAGCTACGTGCGGCTCTATGAGAAGCTCCGGGAGAACAAGGACTGGGAATTAAAGACAAAAAAAGGGCAGACCGCCAGGTGAGCGGTCTGCCCGATTTGTTTTTTTCTCAGCTTATGACGCTGGTCCAGTAGGTCTGGCCGTAGATATCGGTGAAGCGGTAGGTGGCCTTGGCCTTGGAGGCGTTCACGTAGACGTCGGAGATCTTCAGCTCGCCCTTGACGGTGAGCTTGTCGCCGTAGAGGTAGCTGTCCTGATAGACGCCGTCATAGCTATAGTAGTCACAGACGAAGTCGATAACGTCGCCGTCCTTGAGGCCGGTCATGCTCTTGGCCACGGTGTCGGTCTCGCCCTGACGGTAGTCATAGCGGGCGCCGGCCACGTAGCCGTGGGGATGGGCGTTGTCAAAGACCAGGATAAGGTCGGCCCTGTCGCCGTTTATGAAGCAGGGCACCCGGCCGGTGATGGCGTAGTTCGTGCCGTCGTCAACGGTATCGATGTGGTAATAGGGCACGGGCTGATTGTTGATGGCCAGCCAGGTGCCGTCATACTGGCCCTTCAGGGCGCCGGAATCGGTGAAATCGAAGACGTTATCCAGACCCAGGTCGATGTAGCCCTTGCCGTCGTCATAGAAGACGTTCAGCTCCAGGTCGTTGATAAGGGCCCACTGGCTCTCAGGCAGCACCAGGAGCTTCTGCTCGTTCCAGGTGAGGGCGGAGCTGTCAAAGCGGTTCTGATTCAGGTAGGGGGCGGCCTTGTTCACGTCCAGGCCCTTGCCCAGGAAGGCGGAGGCTATGCCGGAGAGGCCGGAGACGCCGTTGGTGTCGCCGCCCAGAAGGCCGTTAAGGATGGAGGACACCATGTCGGAGTTCTGAGCGCTGGTGCCGGCGGAGGCGTAGGAGCCCAGCAGGCCGGACAGGGGGGAGGAGGCGCCGCCGGAGATGGCCTGGCCGCCGGTCTCCATGCCGGCAAACTTCTGGATGCACTGGGCGTACTCGCTGTCCATGCCGATGGCGTCCATGGTGGCCACGGCGGAGTCCACCTGGCTCATGCGCTGGTAGGGGAAGTAGATGGAGACGCCGTAGGCGTTGGTCATGTTGGAGGAGGTCACGTTGTACTTGACGGCGCCCAGAATGGCGTTGGCCAGGTTCTGGCCCTCCTTGGTGCCCATGTTCAGGCACAGATGCACCAGGTCAACCTGGTCAATCTTGGAGGAGGAGGCAAATTCCCTGGCGCCGGTGCGGGCGTCGGAAACCGTGGCGTAATTGTTGGAGTCCAGGAGCTTGGAGGTGGAGGCGGCAAAGCTCTTGAGCTGGGCGGGAACGGTGTGCTCCAGCTCCGCCAGGTCCACCACGGAAAGGGTGGTCTTCTGGCCGGCGCAGGTGCGGCCGCACTCCGCAACGAAGGAATCGCAGATGTTCTTGCCGATCTCCACGGTGGCCATGGAGGTGTTCTTGGAAAGGGCGGTGAGCCAGTCGGTGTAATACCAGCCAACTCCGGGCTCCGTCTCCTCGGAGGCGATGAGGTAGTCGGCATAGTCGGAGAGCATGAGGCCGGTCTCGGCGGTGGCCATTAGGCAGGCGTCGAAGCCGATGAAGTCGTACTTGATGCCGCCGTCCTTCAGGGCCTGGTTGATGCCCT
>JAFPTE010000262.1 GCA_017400415.1 Oscillospiraceae bacterium | reverse complement strand
GTGCGGCAGATACTCATGTTCATCTTCTATATCCCCGCCGGGCTCATATTCCGTGCCTCCACCGTCGGGCAGGCGGGCACCCTCTTTGCCCGGATATTCTCTCCCTGGACCGGGGGGCTGGAGCCTGGCGGCGGTGCTGGTCACCGCAGCGGCCATGGCAGGGGCGGAGAGCTTCGCCGCCTGGGACCTGCCGGAGCCGGAGGACGGCACCGGAGAGGCCTCACGGAACGTGGAATTCGTCATTTACGTCACGGCTGTGGCCCTGTGCTGGCTGGGCGCCCTGGCCACCGGAGCCGCCGAGGGCTTTGCTTATTTCCAGTTCTGAGGGCCCCTGCGGGCTTTTCCCATCTACCCAAACAAAATAAATGCAAAGTGTTCATTAAAAACGCTTCAAAAACAGCAGTATGACAAATATCCCGGCGCTAATCGCCGGGGTATTTGTGTATATTTCATAAGTTTTTTCAAATAATCTGCAAAATCCTGTTTTCTTCTTGTTTTTTTTGAAAGGCTGTGCTAAAATAGCGTATATTTTCTAAGGGCGGACCGTTATAGAGTAACGAAAAAGTCCGCTTCGGGGCCGGAGTCAGGTGAAAATGCCGCCTTCCGGTCTGAGGCCGGAAATGAATTTTTCGCCCGCCGCCCCTGCAAATCGCTATTATTCCACGCTGTGGTAATAATAAAACTAATTTTTGGAGGAAATGGAACAATGAGCAAGAATCTTAAGAGAGTTCTGGCCCTCGTGCTGGCGCTTGTTATGGTTTTCGCCCTTGCCGCCTGCCAGCCCGGTAACACCAATCAGCCGGGCAACCAGGGCAATGAGAATCCCAATCAGCAGCCTGATAACCCGGGCACCCAGAACCCGCCTGAGAATCAGAATCCCAACCCCGGCACTGATCCCGGTACCAATCCCGGCACCAACCCGGGCACCAACCCCGGCACTGATCCCGGTACCAATCCCGGCACCAACCCGGGCACCAACCCCGATCCCAAGCCCGTTGAGGTTCCCTGGGACGGCAAGTACATCGACAGAGATGACTTCCGTGCCTACATTGCCCACGATGTGGACAACCTCTGGAATGCCATTAAGGGCCAGCTGAGCGGCGACGTTCTGAAGAACGCTGAGGCTGCCAAGAACGCAGGCGTTGAGGCCATCAACAAGGCCAACACCGTCGGCGAGGTCAAGGATGCCTACAACACCGCTTATGACAACATCCTGAAGGCTATCCCCCTGTACAACGGCATCGTCTCCTACAAGAAGCTTTCCCAGACTGACCGCACCAACATCCTGGGCATCCTGGAGCGCTACGCTGTAACCACCGGCATCACCGGTATCTCCCTGTTCGAGAACGGCGGCTATGTCATGTACAACCCCCGTATCACCCTGGGCACCGAGAACTACATCGTCGGCTACGGCTTCGGCATCCTGGCTGAGGGCTCCATCAACGCTGACCTGGAGTATGAGACCAACGCTGCATGGAAGCGTTATTATCACACCTTTGAGACCGAGGATCCCGGCCAGCTGAACTACTACAATGATCAGGGCTCTCAGGTCGGCGACCTGTTCGCTTACATGGGCGCTGCCTTCTACACCAACTTCATGAACGCCACCAAGGACGGCTATGACTGGGTCCCCGAGCTTGCCAAGGAGAAGCCCGTTGCAGTCAACGATGATGATGGCGACGGCATGGCCACCACCTGGCGCTTCGAGGTCCGCACCGGCGAGACCGACGGCCTGAAGTACACCACCGGCTCCTCCATGCCCTCCAGAGCTGCCTTCAATAACCGTCCCGTGGCCCTTGCCGACTACGAGACCGCCTTCAAGCTGCTGCTCACCCAGTCCAACAAGCTGTACAGAGGCTCTGAGCTTGCCTCCTCCACCTCCGGCGCCATTGCCGGTGCCAAGGACTTCTACAACGGCACCGAGAACGGCTACAGCGAGGATCTGTGGTCCAAGGTCGGCATCAAGACCTTCGTCGAGAACGGCAAGAACTACTTCCAGGTCACCTTCGATGAGGAGATGACTCAGTTCTACACCATGTACTACATCGCTTCTTCCCTGTACATGCCCATCCCCCAGGAGTTCGTTGATCTGGTAACTCCTCAGGTCCTGTTCAGCTACAACATCGACAAGACCGAGACCCCTGTTGACAACTCCATCGCCCTGGGCGCTTACTATCTTGAGCGCTACGATGCTGACCAGCAGATCGTCTTCAAGAAGAACCCCAACTACGTCTTCGCTTCCACCAAGTACTCCATCCCCGGCATCCACACCAAGATCTTCACCGCTGCCAAGGATGACACCACCGCTGCCATCAAGGAATTCCTGGCCGGTCACTTTGACTCCGCCGGTATCCCCCAGACCATGCTGGATGAGTACCGCAACGATCCTCGTACCCGTACCACCACCGGTACCTCCAACTTCAAGCTCAACGTGAACTCCTGCGACGCTGAGACCTGGGAGTACCTGTTCGGCACTGAGGGCGTTGTTGCCCAGAACGCCAAGGAAGATTATTGGGATCTGAAGCCCGCCCTGGGCAACGGCCACTTCGTCAAGGCTCTGAGCTACTCCATCGACAGACTTAAGTTCGCCAACGCCAGAGGCTCCATCCCCTCCGTTGACTATCTGTCCTCCAACTACATGTCCGATCCTGAGAACGGTATCTCCTACTACACCACTGATGCCCACGCCTACGCTGTTGAGATCCTGAAGAACGACACTGACGGCTACGGCTACAGCCTGGAGCTTGCCCGTGACTACTTCCGTCTGGCCCTCACCGAGCTGGAGGCTCAGGGCGCTTACAAGCCCGGCACCAAGGAGAACCCCACCGTCATCAACATTGAGATCGCCTGGATGTATCCCACCCACGAGGAGAACTATCACAACGAGATCAAGAACTTCCTTGAGACTGCCTTCAATGACGATTCCGTCTGCGGCGGCGTTTACAAGCTCTCCGTGAACTTCTGGGTCGGCAACATGTGGTCCGACGTTTATTACAACAAGATGATGGTCGGCAAGTTCGACATCGGCTTCGGCTCCATCTCCGGCAACTCCCTGGATCCTATCGGCTTCTTCAACGTTCTGTCCAGTGACCAGACCATCTCCGGCTCCTTCACCCTGAACTGGGGCGTGGACACCAACGATCCTGATGCATATCCCATTGCATACAACAACTATCGCTGGTCCTTCGACGGTCTGTACAACGCTGTCAACAGCTCCGCTGTTGTCAACAACGGCAAGAACACCGATGCCCTGTCCTTCGAGTATGAGAACATGAAGGCCGGCGAGAACGGCGCTGCCGTTGCCACCTTCAAGATCACCCCCGCTCTGCCCGCTCAGACCAAGGTCACCGTTGACCAGGTCGTCTGCTGCGACTATGAGCGTTACTACAACGGCGACAAACAATATGAGGAGACCCAGGTTCAGTTCTCCGTCAAGGAGGAGAACGGCGTCTATGTTGTCACCGTCACCGCTCCTGCTGATGTCGTCAAGGCTTACTACAACGGCAACGGCACTGTTGCTGAGGGCGCTGAAGGCTACACCGGCTTCGACCTCTACTACACTATGGATCTGGCTGGCAGCGTCAGCAGCTCCTACTACTCTGTTGAGGACCACTTCCCCAAGCAGGGCTGAGTCTAAAATTTAGCACCAAAAAAACATTTCCGCAAGTGGTGGGGATACATATCTATCCCCACCACTTGGTTTTATGAAAGCCAGGTCGGGCTTTCCCCCACTGATAGCTTCCAAGGCTCTGCGGAGCGGCTATCAGTTTTGTGCGTTAATCTGAGAAAAATGCGGCGGGCAAAACGGTCTGCCGTTTTTCCGCCCTTTAAAAAGGCGATATTCCAATAGGGAAAGGGGATCGTTATGGGGAAATACGTCCTTAAGAGGATAGGGCTGGCGCTTGTGACCGCCTTTATCATCCTGTCCCTGACGTTTATCCTTGTGAAGCTGCTGCCCTTTGAGCGTCCCATCGGCGACGACTCCAAGCAGATAGCTTATTATGACAGGCAGTACAACCTGGGCTACGTTTACAGATTTGACAGAGAGACTCCCGAATACGGCGAGTATCTCTATAAGTCCCCCATGGATAAGGGCAGGTCCTTCTATTATTACATGGTCCCTGTCATGGAGCAGTATACCCGCTGGCTGGGCAACATCCTCACCAAGTGGGACTGGGGCTATTCCAAGACCTTCATGCCCAACGTCTCCGCAGGCGTTATCATACTCTCCCGTATCGGCTACACCATCAAGCTGAATATTATCTCGGTCATCTTCTCCGTGCCTATCGGCATACTTCTGGGTATCTGGGCGGCACTGAAGAAGAATACTCTTACGGACCACATCATCTCCACCGTGGTCATGATATTCATCTCCATACCGAGTTTCGTTCTCATATCCTTCGTTATGAGCATCTTCTGCTATAACCTGGGCTGGCTGCCCTCCTCCTGGCCCCCGGATACTGCGCCCACCAGCATGAAGGCCATGGGCTACATCATCCCTGTGTTCTGCCTGTCCTTCGGCTCCATCTGCAGCTACTGCCGCTTCACCAGAGCGGAGCTGTGCGAGGTCATGGAGAGCGACTACCTGCTCCTGGCCCGCACCAAGGGCCTTACCAGAAGGCAGGCCATCGTGCGCCACGCCCTGAAGAACGCCATGGTGCCTATCTTCCCCTCCATCCTGGCGGAGTTCATCGGCATCCTGGGCGGCTCCATGATCCTGGAGTCCCTGTACGGCATCCCCGGCATCGGCCGCCTGTTCGTCACCTCCCTGGGCTATAAGGATTACGATATCCTGTTCGTGGATATGGCCATCTTCACCACCATCAGCCTCCTGGCAGGCGTGGTGCTGGACCTGTCCTACGGCTTCATTGACCCGAGAATCAGAATGGGGGCGAAGAAGTAATGGCAGAATTCAACACCAGGCACGACGTGCAGTTCAAGGACGACGATTTCGTTCTCGTCCAGCAGACCGCCCGCATTACCGATACCAAGCTGGCCACCAAGCCCACCACCTTCTTCAAGGACGCTCTCAGGCGCTTTGCCAAGAACAAGTCCTCCGTTGTGGCGGCCTTCATTCTGGCCATCCTCATCGGCTGCGCCATAATAGTCCCCATGGTGTCCGACGCCAACATCGACAAGGTCAGCACCACCGAGGGCTTTTTGGCCCCCAAGCTCTTTGACGCCGGCACCGGCTTCTGGGACGGCACCCGTCTGCGCAAGCGCATCGTTTACGATACCGTGAACGAGGTCCCCGCCCTCTCCGACAGGTATACCCCTGCCGCCCTGAAGCAGTCCATCGTCTCCATCACCGTGGATCCTGAGCCCACCCCCATTGACGCTGCCAGCGTCTACGGCCAGGGCGGAGTCATCATGTTCGCAACGGATGCTGCCGTTTCCAATAACGACGCCTTCCTCATGAGCCAGCAGACCACCTTCACCCCCGCCGGCGGCTACACCTTTGACGCCGTCCTGGACAGCGAGGCGGGTGTGAACGAGAGCCAGCTTGGCGAGTACACCGTGTATTTCCAGTACGGCGAGAATCCTGAGGACAAGCTGATAATCCGTGACTGGAGCCGGGATTACAGCCCCATCCACTATGATATCAGCGCCGCCCTCACCGAGGCCGGCTTCCAGTACAACACCAAGGGCCGGGTGGTTTTTGAGCTCCGTTCCTCCGAGAGCGGAATTCAGTACATCCTCCTGAAGAGCGCCGTGTTCTCCACCGTCTCCGGCAGGAATAAGGATGACCTGGCTGCCATCTCCTTCACTGACGCCACCAAGATGATAAACGTCAGCGATACCAAGAGCCTGAGCTATTGGTCCTGCTCCGGCCGCAAAGGCATCCATAACTCCCTTATCTATTACTGCGACTTCGTTGTGGACACCTATATGCTGGTGTACGGCAACGCCGACACCGTGACCTACTCCGCCACGGAGGTCAACAACTGGATTGAGAACGGCTGGTGCACCTATGACCACAAGGTGGGCCCCTCCAGCTTTGTGAAGCTGGATGACCGCTGCCCAATTGACGAGGTCGTGGACCAGCAGGTCCTTTCCGTCACCAAGAAGCTGGCCAGCGTCACCGGCAGAGGCTGGGGCTACCACAAGCTGGGCTATGACGAGATGCCCCGCTTCATCCTGGGCACCGACGTCTCCGGCTTTGACCTGTTCAAGCGTGCCTTCGCCGGCCTGCGCACCTCCCTGGTGCTGGGCTTCTGCACCTTCCTGTTCTGCTTTGCCTTCGGCCTTATCTGGGGCTCCATCTCCGGCTACTTCGGCGGCAACGTGGACCTTTTCATGGAGCGCTTCTGCGATATCCTGGGCGGCGTGCCCTGGATCGTGGTCATGACCCTGGCAATCCTGCACCTGGGCAACAACTTCTTCACCTTCTTCCTGGCCCTGTGCATGACGGGCTGGATGGGCACCGCAGCCAGAACCAGAACCCAGTTCTACCGCTTCAAGGGCAGAGAGTACGTCCTGGCCTCCAGGACCCTGGGCTCCTCCGATATGCGCCTTATCCTTAAGCACATCCTGCCCAACTCCATGGGCACCATCATCACCTCCAGCGTGCTGATGATCCCCTCCACCATCTTCTCCGAGGCCACCCTGGCTTACCTGAACCTGGGCCTCCAGGGCGTCCATTCCTTCGGCGTCATGATGGCAAACAACCAGCAGTACCTGGGCCTCTATCCCAACCTGGTCATCTTCCCGGCTGTGGTCATGGCTCTGATGATGATATCCTTCAACCTGTTCGGCAACGGACTCCGTGACGCCTTTAACCCGTCCCTGAAAGGAAGTGAATAAGATGGCAAGCGAGAGAGATACTGTCCTTTCCGTAAACAATCTTGTTATCAACTTCAAGACAGATAACGGTATTCTGAAGGCCGTCCGTGACGTGTCCTTTGACCTTAAGCAGGGCGAGACCCTGTGCATCGTGGGCGAGTCCGGCTCCGGCAAGTCCGTCACCTCCAAGGCCATCATGGGCATCCTGGCCAATAACGCCATCATCGCCGGCGGCAACATCATGTACCGGGGCGAAAACCTGCTGGAGGTCTCCGAGGAGGAGTTCTATAAAATCAGAGGCCACAAAATCGGCATGATTTTCCAGGACCCCCTGTCCTCCCTGAACCCCATCGTCAAAATCGGCAAGCAGATAACCGAGGCCACCCTTATAAACTCCGATAAGCTCAAGCTCATGTACAATGACCTCATAAGCGACGACCTTATCCGTTATAAGAACACCCTGGCCAAGATGAACATCGCCATCGACAACGAGAAGAAGAAGCTGGACGCTCAGATCACCGAGCTGAAGTCCAGGGAAAACCAGACTCCCCAGGAAAAGGCTGCCGCCAAGGCCCATATCAAGGAGAAGACTGCGGCCTTCAAGGAATTCGAGAAGAAGACCAGGGCCGAGTACATGGATAAGGCCAAGCAGCTGAAGGCCGTCCTTGAGAATACCGAGAAGGAAGCCAAGCAGAAGGTCAAGGAGTACAAGGAGAAGGTCACCGCCCAGCATAAGGAGCGGGAGGCCGAGCTCAAGCAGAAGCTGGCCAGAGCCTCTACCAAGGAGGAGAAGGAAAAAGTCAAGAAGGAGATCGAGGAAGAGAAGCTGGACCTCATGAACAAGCTCTCCATCACAAAGGCCGAGGCCAAGCGCCGGGCCCTGGAGATAATGCGTGAGGTGGGCATCCCCGAGCCCGAGAAGCGCTTCAACCAGTACCCCTTCGAGTTCTCCGGCGGTATGCGCCAGCGTATCGTTATCGCCATCGCCCTGACCGTATCCCCTGAGATACTCATCTGCGATGAGCCCACCACCGCCCTGGACGTTACCATCCAGGCCCAGATCCTGGAGCTTATCAACCGCATCAAGAAGGAGCGCAACCTCTCCTGCATCTTCATCACCCACGACCTGGGCGTCGTGGCCAACATGGCAGACCGTGTGGCCGTCATGTACGCCGGCAAAATCGTGGAGTACGGCACTGTGGACGAGATATTCTTCGAGCCCAAGCACCCCTACACCTGGGCCCTCCTGTCCAGTATCCCCGATGTGGACAGCAAGGAGAAGCTGGAGGCCATCCCCGGCACTCCGCCCAACATGATTTATCCGCCCAAGGGCGACGCCTTCGCAATCCGCTCCAAGTACGCCATGAATATCGACTTCCGTGAGGAGCCGCCATACTACAAGATAAGCGATACCCACTATGCAGCCACCTGGCTTCTTGACCCCAACGCTCCCAAGGTGGAGATGCCCAAGATAGTCAGCGAGAGAATACGTAATTCTTTGGAGGGAGACGCCAATGAGCAAACTGAATAAGATTCCCGTGGACGTCACCCAGGAGAATAACGACGAGCTGCCTGTCATGAAAGAGGCCAAGGAGGACATGGAGACCCAGTACTTCCTGAAGGACGACCATGAGGATGAGTCGGAATTCATCGTCTCCAGCGACTCCATCGACGCCTTCAATCTGGAGTACAAGGTCAACCCCAACGTAAAGCAGAAGCCGGAGCTCCGTGAAAAGAACATCCTGCTGAGCGTAAACCACCTGAAGCAGTACTTCTTCTTCGGCAAGGGCGCCAACCGCCAGAAGCTCAAGGCCGTGTCCAACGTCTCCTTCGATCTGAAGGAGGGCGAGTGCATGGGCATCGTGGGCGAGTCCGGCTGCGGCAAGACCACCACCGGCCGCTGCATCATGCGGCTTTACGATATCACCTCCGGCTCCATCTATTACCGGGGCGTCCGCATCAGCGCAGGCACCCGCTGGAACCTGAAGGAGATAAAGTGGGCCAAGACCCGTGCCGCCGAGAAGGCGGAGAAGATTATGAAGGATGCGGAGGAGCAGATCTCCGCCCTGCCCGCCGGCACCGCCGGCTATAGCGCCAAGGTCAAGGCCATCCGTGAGAAGGCAGAGGCTGAGGCCGCCGCCGTGAAGGCCCGGGTCAGCGATATCCGTGCGGAGCAGCGGGAGAAGATAAAGCAGATCAAGTTCGATAACTCCCATGTGAGCCGCAAGCTCATGAACGAGATACAGATGATATTCCAGGACCCCATTGACTCCCTGGACCCCAGAATGACCGTTGAGGATATCATTCAGGAGGGCCTGCAGATTCAGGGCTTCCGGAACAAGAAGCAGAACCACGATAAGGTTGTGGAGATGCTCCAGACCGTGGGCCTGGTGGAGGAGCACGCCTCCCGCTATCCCCATGAGTTCTCCGGCGGCCAGCGCCAGCGTATCGGCATCGCCAGAGCCCTTATCATGAACCCCAAGCTCCTCATCTGCGATGAGCCTATCTCTGCCCTGGACGTTTCCATCCGTGCCCAGATAATCAACCTGCTGAACGACCTGAAGAAGAATCTGAACCTTTCCATCATCTTCATCGCCCATGACCTTTCTGTGGTCAAGTACTTCTGCGACTCCATCGTGGTCATGTACTTCGGCAAGGTTGTTGAGAAGGCCCCCAGCGACGAGCTCTTCAAGAACCCCATGCACCCCTACACCCGCTCTCTGCTGTCCGCCATCCCCAAGCCCAACCCCAAGAGCGAGCGCACCAGAAAGCGCATCACCTATAACCCCGCCGAGGCTCACAACTATAACGACGGGGACATGCCCTCCCTGAGAGAGATAAGCCCTGAGCACTTTGTCTACTGCAATGAAGAGGAGTTCAGGAGATATCAGGCGGAGCTTGTGAAGTGATATGACCTTCCTTCGTAAATTCGTCCTCCATTCGCCGGGCGTCTGGATAGCAGCCGCCGTTACGGGCCTGGTCCTGGCCTTCCTGTACCTGGTGTTCCATGGGTTTGACCTGCTGTTCTACTACATGGACGCCCTGAGCCTGGCCGGCGCCGCCCTGATTTTCATGGGCCTTCTGGGAATGACGGCCTATTTCGGCGCCTTCGATACCTTCGGCTACGCCTTCTCCACCTTTGTTGAGAAGCGGCGATACAAGGACCTCTACGAATACACCCAGGCCAAGCAGGAAAAGCGCAGCCACGGAGAGCTGAGCTTTATGCCCTTCATTCTGGTGGGCGCCCTGCTGCTGGCAGTGGGACTCTTACTGCGTCTGGCAATATAAAAAGCAAAGCCCTGCGGCCTTTCGGCTGCAGGGCTCTTTTCATACGGTGAAAGCCGCCGAGGGGACGGCGGCTCCCACTGTCTTAGGTTAGCGGAGGGAATCGGGCTAAGGAGGTAAAAAATGTTCTGGGGGAGATATAGAACTAAAAAAGGAGGTATAACCCTATCTGCCTGTTTCCCACCTCGCTTATATTATGTGTGCAAAGGGCAAAAAGGTGACACTGATTATCAGAATAATTCAAAAAAATAAGCGGAGGGCCCGGAAAAGCCCTCCGTTATTCTGTATTATGCGAACGCCCTGTACAGGAAAGTGACAATCTCGCCTCTGGTGCAGGTCCGGTCCGGGGCGAAGGCCCGGGCGGTGATGCCGCTGGTGACGCCGTTTGCCAGGGCCCAGCCCACCGCCTGCTGAACTGCGGCGGAGGTGCCGTTCAGGTCCTCAAAGTAGCTGAGAGGGGCCTGGGGCTTTTCGGCGAAGATCCACATGTAGGTAACCGTCTCCGCCCTGGTGCAGGGCTTGGAGGGCTGGAAGGTGCCCCCCTCCACCATGCCCAGTGCATAGGCCCAGAGGGCGGCGGGGTAATAGTATGCCCGCTGGGCAATATCCGTAAAGGGGCTCTGAATATCTATGACCGGCTCTCCCGCAGCCCGGTACAGGAAGGTCAGAATCTGGGCCCGGGTGCAGGTGGCGTTAGGGGAGAAGGTGACTGCGCTGGTGCCCACGGTGATGCCCTTTTCCAGGGCCCAGTAGCAGGAGGCGTAGTAATACTTGCCCACCTCAATATCACGGAAGCTCACCGCCACGCCGTCGCTCTCCTCGTAGTTAATCCCCAGATTCACTGCGTAGGTGTGGGCGGCGCTGGAGTCGGGGGCGAAGACCGTGAGCCGGGAGCAGCCCTCAAAGGCGGTGGCGGAGATGGAGGTGACGGTGACCGGCAGGGTGGCGCTGCGGAGATTTGTGCAGCCCGAAAAGGCCCGGTCCCGGATGGAGTAGATGCCGTTTTCCAGCTTCAGGGTCCGAAGGCCCGTGCAGCCCGCAAAGACCCCGGAGGGCAGCACCCCCAGAATGCCCGGCAGGCTCAGCTCGGAAAGACCGGTGCAGTCCCGGAAAACGTCGTTTCCCAGGGTGGTCAGATTCCGGGGCAGCTCCAGCTCACGGAGGCCAGTGCAGCCCCGGAAGGCGCTGTCGCCCACGGTCCGCAGGGAGGAGGGCAGCTCCAGGTCGAAGAGCCTGGCGCAGCCCTGGAAGGCCCCGGCGCCGATGCTCTGGAGGGCTGCGGGAAGCCCCACGCCCTCCAGCCGGGTGCAGCTGCGGAAGGTGTTCACGGGCAGGGCGGTGATGCCCCGGGGGACCGTGAAATAGCCCAGGGAGGAGCAGCCGAAGAACACGCCGGTGCCCATGGAGGTGACTCCCTGGCCCCCCAGAACGTACTGGAGCTTTGTGCAGCCGGAGAAGGCGTAGTCGGAAATGCTCACAAGGCTGGCGGGCAGCTGTATGCTGCTGAGATTGGTGCAGCCGGCGAAGGCGTAGTCCCCGATGGACTTGACGCCCTCGGGAATGACCACCTCCATTATGGAAGCGCAGTTATAGAAGGCCAGGTTGCCGATGGACTCCACACCGTCCGGGATGATAATCCCGTCCATAGTGCCCTTGTAGCCCACCAGCACCTTGCCGGAAATGATGAAATCGCCCTCCGCCGCCAGGGCGGGGGTCCAGAGAAGGCCCAAAAAAGCCAGGGCCAGCAGGAGCGAAAGAGCTCTCCTTTTCATTTATGTCTCCGATCTGCCGCCGGTATGAAAAACCGCCTCCGACGGCGGCGGAGGGAGGCGGCGCAGTATCAGTTCAGCAGGAGCCGGGCGTACATGACTGTGGTGCCCTCAGAGTCGGCGGCCTCCAGCTCGATGGCGCCCTGCCGGTCCCGGCGGCGCAGGGTGAGGGTCTGCCCCTCGTAGGCGGGATGGCGGAAGGAAATCTCCATCTCCCGCACCTCCATAGACCCCAGCTCGCCGGTGGAGAAGGCGGAGACCACCATATAGGCGTAGCGGGTGTTGTTCATGTGGCCCCCCACGTCGATATCCGTGCTCTTTACGGTGTAGGTGCCGAAGGGCGCAGCGCCGGAGAAATCCCGGTCCAGCCGCATGAAGGGCTCCGGCAGAATGGGCGGGCGGTCAAAGCTCAGCTCCGGCGGGAAGACCGTGTTCGCCATGACGATGGACTTATCCGAGGGCCGCAGGACGGACCACTCGGTCTTGCCCTCCACCAGAAGCTCCTCCCCGGAGGTGATAAGGTAGTCCCGGTTGCAGCGGGCGTGGCCGGGCTTTTCCGGCCAGGTGGTCAGGGTGACGGGCTCCAGAAGCCGGGGGCGGCGGCGGAAGCGGACCCGGGTCCGCACCGTGAGCCAGAACATATCCCGGCTTATCATTTTCTCAATGCCCACGCCGAGCTTTTCGGCGTGCTCACCGGCCAGGTTCATGAAGATGGCGAAGGCGTCCGCCAGGCCCAGGCGGCCGGAAAAATCCGCATTGCAGGCCTCGATGACCGCAGGCTTTGAATAGACCTGGGCAAGACTCATGACAGGTAGGGCTCCGGCTTGTAGAATTCAAAGATGACGCCGTCGTTGCCGGCCTCGTTGACTATGTTGTGGCTGGTCCAGCAGAACTTCATGGCGCCCAGCAGCTCCGACAGCTTGGCGCCGGCGGCCTTGGGGCCGATGCGGTAGGCGATGAAGTGGGGCCGGGCGGCCACGTTCAGCATGGTGTTGGAGAGCACGAAGGCCAGGGCAGGGGACACGCCCTCCCCGTTGTAGCACTCCTGAGGCTGGGCCAGCTGGCCCCGGATAAGGTCGGAGCCGTGGAAACGGAACCAGGCCACGATGGTGGGGTCGAAGGACTCGATGCAAACGTTGCCGCCGTACCACTTGATGAGCTCATAGGTCCTGGCGCAGAGCTCGTCGTTATGGTGTCCGGTCTTCAGCTCGCAGATGATGGGGGAGCGGTTGCCTACCAGCTCCAGCACCTCCGTGAACAGGGGGATCCGCTCCTGGGTTCCGCAGAGCCGCAGGTCGCAGAGCTCCTCCCAGGTAAGGTCGTCCACCCGGGCATGAACGCCGCAGACCCTGTCCAGAGTGTCGTCATGGAAGACCACGACCTTGCCGTCCCGGCTCAGCTGAACGTCCAGCTCGATGCCGTAGCCGGCCTCAACGGCCAGGCGGAAGGCGGTCAGGGAGTTTTCGGGCACGGTCTTATCCTCGCTGTGGAGGCCCCGGTGGGCGTAATTCACCTTAAGGAAGGGGGC
>JAFPTE010000261.1 GCA_017400415.1 Oscillospiraceae bacterium | reverse complement strand
GTCGTTCTTGATGGCCAGGAGCTCCGCCCTCTCCGCCTCGTTCAGTGCGGGAGAGGCCAGCCACTTCTCATACTCTTTCATAAAATCCATGGGAATCTCCTCCTTATATATAAATGAATTTGTTACTCTTCTTCAGTCGCCTGCTCCTCGGCAGGGGCGGAGAGGATGTTCTGGGCATCCTCCAGCTGGGTTTCCGGCACAAAGACGTCCACGCCGCCCTGGGCCCGGCCCATAATGACGGTGCCGAACTGGCCATCGTTGGGGTAGCGGCAGACGGTGGCGATGCCGAAGGACTCCAGCATGGTGCGGGTCATGTCCAGCTCCTGGTCGCTGAGATAGTCATGGAGCAGGAGGGCAGGAGCCTCGGGCTCGCCCTTCTCATTTTCGGGCCAGGTCCCGTAGACAGCGGGATTTTCACGGCGGCCCCAGGTCAGATTTCCCATAAAGGCAGCTCCTTTCGGTTAGCGGTCACTTGTGGTAGTGCCCGCCGGCAGATATGTTCAGCGCCCGGTACAGCTGCTCCAGCAGCATCACCCGGGCCAGATGATGGGGAAAGGTCATTCGTGACATAGAGAGCCGCAGGCTCGCCTGGGCCTTCACAGCCGGGGCCAGGCCGTCGGACCCGCCCACCACGAAGCAGACCTTGCCGCCGCCCTCACGGCCCAGATTTTCAAGGGCCCGGGCCAGCTCCGGGCTGGTCAGCTCCCTGCCCTCCACGCACATGGCGCAGAGAGCGGCGCCCCTGGGCACGGAGCGGAGGATGGCCTCTCCCTCCTTCTCCAGGGCGGTTTCGATTTCCCGCTGGGAGGGGTCCCGGGAGCGCTTTTCCTCCCCCAGCTCGATAATATTGAAGCGGCAGTAGGCCCCCAGGCGCTTGATATACTCCGCCGAGGCCTCCTGGTAAAACTTCTCCTTAAGCTTGCCGACGGTGATGAGAGTCAGCTCAATCAATCAGATAGCCTCCGGAATAACTCCGCCGGGCTCCGGAAGCTCCACGCACTGGATATCGGCGCCCACGGCCCGAAGCTTGTCGATAATCTCCTCATAACCACGCTCGATGTACTCAATGCCCTCGATTTCCGTGGTGCCGGAGGCGCAGAGCCCCGCAATGACCATGGCGGCGCCGGCCCGCAGGTCGCAGGCCTTGATGGTGGCGCCGGAGAGGCTCTCCACGCCCTCCACAACGGCGGCACGGCCGTCCACACGGATTCTGGCGCCCATCTTGCAGAGCTCATCGGCGTACTTATAGCGGTTATCCCAGACGCCCTCGGTTATGTGGCTGGTGCCCTGGGCCAGGGTCAGAACGGTTGTTATCTGAGGCTGCATATCCGTGGGAAAGCCGGGATAGGGCTGGGTCTTCACGTTGGCATGGTGGAGGGGCTTATCCCGGCGGACCAGGACGCAGTCCTCCCCGTCGATAACGTCCACGCCCATCTCCTGAAGCTTGCCGGAGATGCAGTTAAGATGCTTGGGAATGATGTTCTTGATAAGCAGCTGGCCGCCGGTGCCGGCTACGGCCGCCATATAGGTGCCTGCCTCGATCTGATCCGGGACAATGGAGTAGAAGCCCCCACGGAGCCGGTCCACTCCGCGGATTTTGATTACGTTTGTTCCGGCGCCACGGATATCGGCGCCCATGGAGTTCAGGAAGTTGGCCACGTCCACGATATGGGGCTCCCGGGCGGCGTTTTCAATCATGGTAAAGCCCCGGGCCAGAACTGCGGCCAGCATGATATTGATGGTTGCGCCTACGGAGACCACGTCCAGGTAGATGCTGGCGCCGTGGAGCCTGCCGCCGGCGGCCCGGGCAAGAACAAGGCCGTTTTTAACCTCAACAGTGGCGCCCATGGCGGTGAAGCCCTTGATATGCTGGTCAATGGGCCGGACGCCGCCGAAGTTGCAGCCGCCGGGCATGGCCACGGTGGCGGTGCCGAATTTGCCCAGCAGTGCGCCGATAAGATAATAGGAGGCACGGAGGCGGCGCATCATGTCAAAGTCCGCCACGGCGGAGGAGATGCAGCGGCAGTCAATATCCATGGTGTGCTTATTGACGGCGTTTACCTTGGCCCCAAGAGTGCGGAGGATATTCAGCTGAATAATGGTATCGGAAATAGAGGGTATGTTTTCGATGCGGCAGGTGCCGTCCACAAGAATGGCGGCGGGAATCATGGCAACGGCGGCATTCTTGGCTCCGGAGATGGATATCTCGCCGTAAAGCTTTTTGCCGCCTTTGATAACGTACTTATGCAAGGGCTCACCTTCCCAAGTTATTTTTCCATTTCACCATTCGTTATTATACCACCCCTGGGAAGTATTTGCAATATAGCGTTTTGCCGAAAGAGCGAAGATACAAAAAAGCCTCCCGATTTCTCGGGAGGCTTGTGGAACTTAGAGTTGAGGATTAGCGAACAGCGTCATAATAGGTGACGGTATCGCCAACCTTGAAGCTGGTCACATAGTTGCCGTTGATGAAGACCTTCTTGGAGGACAGGTCAACAGCAGTCTCGGAACCCTCGAAGACGACCCACTTGCCGGTGGGGATCTGAGCGATCTTGCCGGTGCCGGCAGGTCTGACCTCGCTGTAGGTCTTGGCCTTGCCGTTCTCGGTGGTCAGCTTAACGATGGTGCCGGCAGCAAGACCGGAGAAGTCAGCGCCGTCAGCAAGGATGAACTGCTTCTCAGCGCCGTCGACCATGAAGACAACGGAGGTGCCGCTGGCATTGGTCTCGCCCTGGCCAACATACTGAGCAAGGACGTTAGCGGTCTTAGGTCTCTCAACAGGAGCGCCGACCTGGACGCGGATGATCTCGGAGATAACGTTCTTGTTATCAGCAACGATGATACCATCGGTGCCTCTGATCTCGTCCTTATAGACGTTCTTGGTGGAGGTCTTGGAGTAGGTGGTCTCGCCGTCCTTCACAAGGACTTCCAGCTGATAGAGGGTGGTGTCGTTGGTAGCATAGTAGACAGCACCGTCAGAGCCGGTAACGTTGGCGTTGTTCTTCTGAGGAGCGCTCACAGACTGAACGTTGGCATCCTCGAAGTAATAGGTGCCATCGGACATGACCTTGTAGCCCATCAGACGAGCATTGGCATCCTCGGCGG
Organism: Oscillospiraceae bacterium; assembly: GCA_017400415.1. Lineage (GTDB taxonomy): Bacteria > Bacillota > Clostridia > Oscillospirales > Oscillospiraceae > RUG626. The sequence goes on along the minus strand of JAFPTE010000261.1, from coordinate 10,485 downwards.
TAACAACAGCCTCGGTGGTGGCAACGCCGTTGATATCGGTGTAGACGTACTTGTTCTGGGTGTTCTTGACGATGCTTCTGTTAACAACGGTAACTTCGCCGGTGTAGACGTTCATGATCTTGGCCTGGGCAACAGCCTTGTCGCCGGTGGTCTTCTCATCGAACAGGTTGGAAGCGGAAGCAGTGGTCTGGCCCTCCTGGAGGACGGAACGGAAGCCCAGGACATAGACGTAACCGTCGATGGTGCTGGGAGCGGAGGCAGGAGCCTCAGCGGGGGTCATAGCAGCGATGATGAAGCCATAGTTATCAAGGAAGTAAACCATGGTGGGAGTCTGGTCGTTGTTGGAAGGACCAACATAAGCATAAGGAACGGTGCCGACTTCCTTCACAGCATTGTTGGCGGACAGCTCATAGGTGACGCCGTCAACCTTGACGTAGTTGTTGGGAGCAACGTTGTTGTGAGCGGTGACCTTGCCGGTGATGGAGCCGGCCTTGGACATGCTGACGATGCCATCAGCGGTCTTGGAGTAGAGGACTGCTTCGCCCTTCTCGAAGCCAGCGATCTTCTTGGTCAGGCCGCTGTCGGTGAGCTTAACCTCGCCGTTGGTGACGGAAGCAACAGTGTCGAAATAGGTGTCGATAACAACAAGCTTAACAGCGTTGCCGTTTCTGTAGACCTCAATGGAGGTGCCGTTGCCGCCGAGCTTGGTGTTCTTGGAAGCATCGGAGCCGACGGTGTAGGAAACAGCATCAGCCTCGTCGCCGTTGGTGAAAACGGTAACTTCAGCAACGTCGTTCTTCTTGAAGCCGACGTCGGTCAGGATCTTCTCGATAGCCTGAGCGGTGCTGTAGGTCTTGTTGGCCTTGGTGGTGGTGGTGCTGTAAACAACTCTCTCGTCACCGGTCTTGCCGTTGGTGATGACCTGGTTGGTGTGGCCGAACTCGTCGGTCTCGGTGTCCTTCTGATAGCCGAACTTGGACATGAGGCTGTCGGTGCCGGCGGTCTTTCTGATGGAAACGGTGTTGCCATCATCCAGAGCCTTGTAAACAAGAGCGGTCATGCCGTCAGTGCCGTGCCAGAGCTCGATGCCCTCAGCAGTCTTGACGACGAACTCGGAAGCCTCACCCTCCTTGCTGTACAGCATGGCGTTCAGAGCCATGGTCACAGCGTTGTCACGGGTGATGGGGTCATTCCAGGACAGGCCGCTGGCGCCCTTGGTCAGGCCGGTCTCGATAGCATCGGTCAGAACATTGATCTTCCAGGTGCTGGGATCGTTGTAGGTGCCCTTGCCCATAGCGGTAAGGAGCATCTTGCCGAATGCATAGCCGGTAAGCTTGCCGTTGGGGCTGAACTTGCCGTTGCCGGTGCCGATGACGATCTGCTTGGCAGCGATGTAGTCGACGATGCCGCCGAACCACTTGTCGTTGCAGTCGGAGAAGGTGCTCTCACGGCCGAGCTCAGAAGCGACCTCAGGGGTGAGCAGGATGTACGCGATGATCTTGGCGCCCTCAGCACGGGTCAGGGTGCCCTCGGGACGGAAGCTGCCGTCGGTGTAGCCATTGAGAATGCCAATGGCGTTCATGACGTCAGCAGCCTCTTTGTTCTTGATCTGATCCTCATCGGTGAAGGTGGCGGAGGCAGAAACAGCCAGAACGCCAACTACCATGACGAGAGCCAGAACAAGGCACAGAGTCTTCTTCAGGGTCTTCATGTTTGTGTTTCCTCCTTAAAAAAATAAATAACAAAATTGATGACGCCCGCACATGAAACGGACTTGTATGTAAACGCCGAATGAGGCGCATACACCGAAAAACGCCGCCCGATTTTTCCCGACCGGCCTCCCGAAGGAGGAGTACGGCGGAACCCTTCCGGGTCGGGCGGCCCCTGGCGCTCCGCCGTACACTTACATAATGAAGACTCTTGACTCCGAATAAAAGTTCCCTTTTTCAGAGAATCTTTTCTGGAAGAATCTGCACTGTCGGGTTTTTCGCCCTCAACGGGCATAACAAGGGCACTTGTCCCTTATCGCCGCTTATTTTAGCATAGAGATTTCACGTTGTCAACAGGTTTTACAAAAAAAGTTACAAAAAAGTAACAAAAAGTTGCGTCAATTCGCCGGGTCCCGGCCTCTGCCGACAGAGCTCCCCTATTTTACCGCATTTTTCCGTTTTTGCAAGAGTTTTCTGCACAAATCCGAAGATTTTTTCAGCTCTCCTCCGGCTCCTCTCCGCCCTCCGCCTCTATCTCCTTTATGACGCATTGGTCACCGGTTACAAGCCAGGTTTCGCCGGAGGAGCACCAGGGGCAGGTGCGGCCGAATTTCACCGTGGGGTAGGTCCTGCCGCAGCTGCCGCAGTAGGTCACGGCGGCGGCGGTCTCGATTTTCAGCTCCGCCTGGGCCAGCACCGGGTGCCGGGTGCGGAAATAGTTCCAGCAGTCCACAAAATAGTCGGTCATGATGCCGGAGACCTCGCCCACCTGGAGAGTCACGGAGCCGATTTTCGTTAGCTTCTCCTCCGCCGCCGTCTCCTCCAGGGTCTTGGCCAGGTGCAGGACAATGCCCATCTCATGCATAAGGGTACCTCGTAATATATATAATGTATATCAGCTGCGCCAGGCGGCCAGCTGCTGCCGGAGCCAGGCCTCCAGCCGGTCCATGCCCTGGCCGGTTTTGGCGGATACGGGCATGACGGCGGCGCCGGGCCGGAGCTTTTCAATGCGGCTGCGGCATTTTTCCAGGTCGAAGTCAAAGTAGGGCAGGGCGTCCAGCTTGGAGATGACGGCCCCGTGGCTCTCCCGGAATATGAGGGGGTACTTCAGGGGCTTGTCGTCCCCCTCCGGCACGGAGAGTATCATCAGGCACAGGCCGGCGCCGGTGTCGTACTCCGCCGGGCAGATAAGGTTCCCCACGTTCTCCAGGAAGACCAGGTCCAGCCCCTGGCCGCCCAGCTCCTCAAGAGCCTGGGCGGTCATGCCGGCGTCCATGTGGCACATGCCCCCGGTGTGGACCTGGATGGCCCGGGCACCCAGGGCCTCGATTTTCTCTGCGTCCACGGCGGAGTCGATATCCGCCTCCATGACGCCGATTTTCAGGTCCGGCATATCGGTGATAAGGCGGCTCAGCAGGGTGGTCTTGCCGCTGCCGGGGCTGCTCATCAGATTTATAAGCAGGGTGCCCTGCTCCTTAAGGCGGCGCCGGAGCTCCCGTGCCTCCCGGTCGTTGGCGGCGGTGACGGTGCGCCCGAGCTCGATTATCTTCATCTCCCGGCCTCCATTCTCTCCCGCAGGAAGTCCGCCAGGGCCTCAAAGCCCTCCCCGGTCCTGGCACAGACCGGGAAAATGGGCATGCCCGGGTGGAGGGGCTCCACGTTTCTCCGGAGCCGTGCCATGTCAAAGTCAAAGATGGGACTCACGTCGGTCTTGTTTATGACCAGAAGGTCGCTGACCTGGAACATCAGGGGGTATTTCAGAGGCTTGTCGTCCCCCTCCGGTACGGAGAGTATCATCATTTTAAGGTCGGCGCCGGTGTCGAACTCCGCCGGGCAGACCAGGTTGCCCACGTTCTCCAGAAAGCACAGCCGCACCCCGTCCAGACCCAGACGCTGAAGGCCCCGGAGGGTCATGTCGGCGTCCATGTGGCACAGGCCGCCGGTGTGGAGCTGGATGACCTTTGTGCCGGTCTTCGCAATTGCGGCGGCGTCCGTGTCACCGTCGGCGTCCGCCTCCATGACCGCAATTGGGTACTCCGCCCCCAGGAGCTCAATGAGCCGCAGAAGGGCGGTGGTCTTGCCGGCGCCGGGGGAGGCCATCAGATTTACAAAAAAGGTGCCCTTCTCCCTTGTATAGGTCCGGACGCTGCGGGCGGCGGCGGCGTTTTCCGCCAGCACCCGCTCCTTGGTCTCAAAAATCTCGTAGTCCATGCCCTTCTCACTTTCTCCCCAGCAGGGGCAGCAGTCCCCGGTTGCATATATCCGTCAGAAACTGGGCCACCACCCGGGGCTCTTCCTTTGCCCCGGCCTGGAGCCACTCACGGACCACCTTCATGCAGCCGTAGGAACAGAAATCGTACATCATGTTGAGCTTTGTCTCACCGGCCTCCGGCACCAGCCGCCGCCAGTGGGTCAGGCAGGTCTCCCGGGCCACGTCCACCAGCTTCTGCAGAAAGGCGTCGTCCCCGTTCTTGCCGAAGAGGGCCTCGCTGAGCTCCCGGCGCTGGCGGAGAGCGGCCACCGCCTCCTCAAAGATGGAGACGATATCGTCCGCCTTCCGGAAGGCCGTGACGGACAGGAGGATATCCACGTAAAAATCGTTCTCGATCTCCTCCAGAAGCTCCATGGGGCTGGAGTAATAGGTATAGAAGGTGCCCCGGTTCAGATCCGCCCCGGCGCACAGCTCCTTTACGGTGATCCGGTCCACGGGCTTTTCCTTGAGCAGCACCAGCAGGCTCTTTTTCAGGGCGGTTTTCGTGTACTGCACCCGGCGATTATCCTTGACGTTGGCCATGTTATCTCTCCTTATAAGGGCAACACTTGCAATTTTTTTGTCTATTGACCTTTGCTCTGCCTTGAATTATAATGTAGCCAGTGCAAAAAGTCAACACCACGTTGTGCTATTAAGTCGAGGTTTTCCTATGAAGCCATACCGCATTATTTCTGACGGCTCCTGCGACATGCCGGAGGAGCTGGCTGCAAAGAAAAACGTAACCATCGTACCCTTCTACGTCACCATGGATGAGCGCACCTACCTGAAGGAGGGGGTCGACATCTCCAAGGCGGAGTTCTACCGCTGGATGCTGGATAACCCCAAGACCCTGCCCAGGAGCTCCACGCCCTCTGTGGCGGACTTTCTGGAGGCCTTCACCCGGGCTGCGGAGGCCGGGGAGGACGTGCTGTGCATCTGCATCACGAAAAAGTTCTCCTCCTCCTGCGACGTGGCGGAGACGGCCGCCGGTCTCCTGGCGGAGACCCACCCGGAGACGAAGGTCCGGGTCATAAACGCCATGGTGAACACGGTCTGCCAGGCCCTGGTGGTGCTGGAGGCGGCCCGCATCCGTGATATGGGCGCAGACCTGGACCGGTGCGCCGCCGCAGTGGAGGCCATTCGGCCCTCCGCGCGGATTTTCTTCACCATCGGCAGCATGGACTACCTGCGCCACGGCGGCAGAATAGGCAAGCTGGCAGGCATCGCCGGCTCCATTCTGGGAATCCGGCCCCTCATAACTCTCAAGGAGGGCGAGATTTTCCCCTCGGGCCTCTCCCGCAGCAGGAAGCCCTCCCTGGACAAGGTCATGAATCTGGCGGTAAAGTACATTACCACCACCTTCAAGAGCCCGGCGGACTACTCCCTGGTGGTGGGCTACGGAGCCGACTTCCATGAGGCCGTGTCCTTCCGGGACAATCTGATGGAGTCCCTGGCCCGGGTGGGCCATAAGCTGGTGGTGCCCATCTTCCACATCGGCGCCGTCATCTCTGTCCACACGGGGCCCCTGCCTCTGGGGGTAGCCGTGGTGCGCAGGGCGGCTCTGGCATAAATAAGCGGGCCCCTTTCGGGGCCCGAAATGCTTATTTTTCCCGGAGCTTTCCGTAGAATTCCCGCAGCAGGCCGCCGCATTCCTCCTGCAGAATCCCGCCGATGACCCTGGCCCGGGCGCCGTAGCGCTCCATGAAAAGGTCGATGACGCTGCCGCAGGAGCCCATGCGGGGGTCCCGGAGGCCGAAGACCACCGTTTCCAGCCGGGAGAGCATTATGGCCCCGGTGCACATGGGGCAGGGCTCCATGGTCACATAGAGGGTGCAGCCCGCAAGGCGCCAGGTGCCCAGGCGGCGGCTGGCCTCCCGGATGGCCAGGACCTCGGCGTGGCAGGTGGCGTCCTCCGCCTGGGTCCGGTTCCGGCCCCGGCCGATTATCTCCCCATCCTTCACCACCACGGCGCCCACCGGAGTCTCCCCGGCGGCGAAGGCCTCCCGTGCTGATTTCAGCGCCTCACGCATATAATATTCATGCTCCAAGCTCTCGCCCCCTTTACGGGTATTTTACTATATTTTCCGGAGTTTTACAATGCTGTACATCATTCTGATTGCCGTTTCTCTGGCTATGGACGCCTTTGCGGTGTCCGTCTCCGCCGGGCTCACGGTGAAGCCCTTCGGCTGGCGGCAGGCCCTGACCCTGGGCTGCTGGTTCGGGGCTTTTCAGTGCATAATGCCCCTGATCGGCCTGTTCCTGGGCATGACCGTGTCCCAGGCGGCCTCCGGCATCGGGCCCTACATAGCCTGCGCCGTGCTCCTTATCCTGGGGGGCAAGATGATCTATGAGGGCCTGCACCCGGACTCGGAGCCCCAGGTCACCCAGCTGACGGCCCCAAAGCTCCTGACCCTGGCCGTGGCAACAAGCATTGACGCCCTGGCGGTGGGAGTGACCTTCGCCTTCATGGAGGTGAACCCCTGGTCCTCCGCCCTTATTATCGGCGTTGTGGCCTTCGGCCTCTCGGTGCTGGGGGGCATGCTGGGCAGAAAAATCGGGGACCGGGTAGGCCCCCGGGCGGGGATTCTGGGGGGCGTCATTCTGGCGGTCATCGGAATAAAGATCCTGCTTGAACACCTGTTAGGTTAACGGGAAGCCCTTTGGGGGCTTCCTTTTTTATTCCTCCGCAGGATTTACGTGGACGGTGACGTGCTTTACCTGGGGCAGGGCGGACTCCACGGCGTCGTGGACCCGGTGGGCGATGGCGTGGGCGGCCTCCAGAGGGAGGGCCCCGTCGGCGGAAATCTCCAGCTCCACATAGATCCGGGAGCCGAACTGCCTTGTCATGAGCAGGTCCACGCCTCTGACCCCCTCCTGGCTCAGGGCCAGGGAGCGGATACGCTCCTCCGTGGCGTCGTCACAGCGGCGGTCGATGAGCTTATCGGCGGCGTCCCGGAATATCTCCAGGGCGGCCTTGGCGATAAAGATGCTGATGACCACCCCGGCCAGGGGGTCCAGGACGGCAAAGCCCAGGCGGGCGCCGCCGATGCCGATGAGGGCTCCCACGGAGGAGAGGGCGTCGGACCGATGGTGCCAGGCGTCCGCCATGAGGGCGTCGGACCCGGCCCTTTTCGCCACGGCTCTTGTCCAATGGAACATGGCCTCCTTCACGGCGATGGAGACCGCCGCCGCAATAAGGGCCGGAAGGCCGGGCCTTTCCAGGCCCTCCGGGTGCATGAGCTTACTGACGCCCTCCCAGCCGATGAGCAGGCCCGTGACCATCAGCACCGCCGAGAGGATAATGGCCGCCATGCTCTCGAAGCGCTCGTGACCGTAGGGATGGTCCCGGTCCGCCTCCCGGCCGGAGATGCGGACGCCGATGAGCACGATAAAGGTGGAGAACACGTCCGAGGCGGAGTGGACTGCGTCGGACACCATGGCCCCGGATTTTGAGACTATACCCGCCGCCAGCTTTCCGGCGGCCAGGGCCAGATTAATGAGTACCGTGGCCCAGGAGGTCCGGGACAGGGCCCGGCTCCGCTCCTCCGGCGTCCGGTAGGAGGCAAGCTTTTCCTTCATAAAATCACCCCGAAATACAAAAAGCGGGACAGAAAATCTCTGTCCCGCAGCTTCGCTGCTGTCAACCTGTGACCCGGCTCCCGTGGGCCTGTTCAGCTATGCCATTATATGCCCGGGGAGCAAAAAGTGCAACCGGTTTTCGGGGAGTATTGCGTTTTTTCCGGATTTGTGCTACCCTATATCCAAAGGGAGGCACCGCCATGTATTTTGACACCCACGCCCACTATGACGCCCCGCAGTTCGACCCGGACCGCCATGAGCTTCTGGAGGAGCTGCACCGGCAGGGCGTTGACTATATCGTTGACCCGGGCTGCGACCCGAAAAGCTGCGAAATCGCAAAAAAGCTGGCCGAAAGATACGATTATCTCTACTTTGCCGCCGGCATACACCCGGAGGAGGCGGACTCCGCCGGGGAGGGCTACCTGGACCTTATCCGCACATACCTGCGGCACCCCAAATGTGTGGCCGTGGGGGAAATCGGCCTGGACTACCACTGGGGCGGGGAGGACCGGGAGAAGCAGCGGCGCATTTTCCGGGAGCAGCTGGAGCTCTGCCGGGAATTCGGAAAGCCCGCCATAGTCCACGAGCGTGACGCCGTCCGGGACTGCCTGGACATAGTCACGGACTTTCCGGACACGGTGGGGGTCCTGCACTGCTTCTCCGGCAGCATAGAGACCATGGAGGCGGTGCTCCGCCAGGGCTGGTACGTATCCTTCACCGGCGTTGTCACCTTCAAAAACGCCCGGAAGGCCGTGGAGGCCGCCGCCCGGGTGCCGGCGGACCGCTTCATGCTTGAGACGGACAGCCCCTATATGGCGCCGGAGCCCCGCCGGGGCCGCCGGAACGACTCGGGCAATCTGGAATTCATCTGCCGCCGCCTGGCCCAGATACGGGGCGCCGCCCCGGAGGAGATCGCCCGGCAAACTGCGGAAAACGCAAGAAGGTTTTACGGAATATAAATAATTCGGCCCGCCGGGATTCCGGCGGGCCGAAGTGCTGTTATTGCTTTGAGGGGTTTGTATCCCGGTTCCTGGGCTTCATAAAATGCCTCAGTATAAGCGCCAGCTCGCAGCCTACAAAAGGAGCGGAAGTGAAAAGCAGGATGGCAGGAATGTAGGCATAGAGTAATCCATTAAATCTGCTTTCAATTACAGACATCACCAGTCCCCAAATGGTCAGGAGCGCAACTGCCGCCCAGGACAGGCCGAGAAAGACATCTGCCGCTGAAACGCCCTGGAATTTTTCCGATAGATTATACGTAAAGAACTGGAGCGCAAACCCGAATACTATCACAGCAGCTACCCACGGCGAGAGAATTGCAAAATCGTGATAGGCGTCAGTGCACATAACAAGAAGGGGAAAGACAATGATGTCATTGGCAATAAAATCCAGAAGCTTAACTACCCTTACTATAGGCATAACTCGCCGAAAACAGCTCCAAAAGTCTTTTGATGAGGTATTGTTGCTTTCGTTCATTCGTAAACTCGCCTCCCAACGTTTGTAAGGTCTGCTGTGAGATTGTCAGCCTGGCGGGCCGCAGTGCTGTTATTCGCCCTTGTAATTCACATCGTAGATGCTGATGCCCTTTTCTCTGTGATTGTACGTTGTGTCCTCGTTTTCGTAAGCCTCTCTGTACTCGGCCACCATTGTATCATAGCGGGCCTGGAACTCCTCTGCAGGGTCGGTTTCCCTGTAGCCCACAAAGACCTTGCCGCCGTAAACCGGGTCAACAAGCTCATGTTCCTCGTTAGCCACAAACATAAACACGATGGTTTCGCCGACCTCGGGAAGTGTGCAGTCGTAATTGATAAGATAGCGAATATCCTCTCGCTTCGGGCCGCCTGCAACCAAAATCTGAATTGGCTCCTCTGTAATAAGCTCGCCCTTGATGTTTACCTCCACCTGAACGGTAACGAGAGTTGCTACAGAATAAACCGGTGTACCTTCGTCTGTCTTCCTGGTGTATTGGGGTTCACCTATGTCCACAACGGTTCCGATAAAGGTGTAATCGGAAAAGCCTATCATAAGCTCCTTATCCGTAACATCAAACATAAGTATTGGATAAGCTCCGCCCGGTTCATACTTGTTTTTAGGCCGTCTGCCCGGCCGCACTGCGGTTTCCTTTTCCGTTTGACTCGGAGCTGCAGGCTCTGCATTTTCGTTGCCCTGCGTTGTCAGCGGAACGCTTTCCTCAGCGCTTGCGACAATGATTTCAGACGCATCTTCAGTTTCCTCCGGCATGCCTGCTGCGGCAAAGGCAATCACAGTCGCCAGTGCAGCCACAACTGCAACAATCCAGATAATACTTCTTTTCATTTCAGTCACCATAACCTTTCATATATCGCCTCAGCGGCGTAAACATCATCATTAATCAAGGATGTATTGGAATGATATCCGTAATACATTACCGAATCATCAGATTCGCTGTCCGCTATGCCCAATGCGTGTCCCAATTCATGTATAGTAAAGCTCTCGATCTGGGAATCGCTGCAGCTCCCTAAGTTTGAGGAATTAAAGAAGAGTACTCCGTCTTGGTACAGGTGCACAAATATAGGAGAAGAGTTGTCAAACCACCCATTTGCAACCAAATCCGCCGTACCCTCCACAGGATATTCCTCAAAAAAACCGGACTGCGCGCTTTCCCAGGTGTCAATGCCTGCCAGTACAAAATCCTCGTAATCCGCTGTCTCAACCATGTAATAAATGACGTTCTGATAATTGAACAGATCCCAGGTCTGGAGATAAGCGCTCCTGCCGCAGGGGCACGATACCTCATATTCATCTCCATAGACCGGGCCTTCTATAAAGCTGTGGTCTCCACAGTCCGGGCATGTGGCGCCAACGCCGTTTCCGTGGGCCAGCACAGTGTTTGTGCCTAAATATTTTACATACCCGCAATAATAGCACACCCTGTACTCCCGGTGCGGATGCGCTGATTCGTACTGC
>JAFPTE010000260.1 GCA_017400415.1 Oscillospiraceae bacterium | reverse complement strand
GAAAGCACCTGCATTTCCGTGGCGCCATCCACGATGGCGGCTTCCTCGATCTCGCTGGGCACGTTTTCAAAGGCGTTGCGCAGGAGGATGATGTTCATGGCCGCCATGCCCATGGCGATGACCACCAGCCACTTGTCATCGGTGATGCCCACGGAGGCGAAGACCTTCTGCGTGGCCAGGTAGTTCAGGTACTGGGGTACAAGACCTGCAGAGAACCACATGGTGAACACCAGGAAGAAGTTGAAGAACTTCCGGAACAGCAGCCTCTTCTTGGAGAGGGCGTAGGCGCCCAGAATGGCAACGCCCAGGGCCCAGATAGTGCCGTAGAGGGTCAGGAACAGGGTGTTGGAGTAGGCGTTCCAGAACATGTTGTCGCCGAACATTCTGGCGAAGGCCTCAAACTGCAGTCCCTTGGGGAACAGGACCACCCGGCCGTACTCAACGGCCTCCCTGGCGGAGAGTGAGGCGGACACTGCGTAAACGAAGGGATAGAGGCAGGCCAGGGCGAACACGGTCAGCAGCGTGTAGCTGATGACTTTGAAGATAAGCTCGGAGATCTCAAGTTTTCTTTTCATAATGATCTCCTCCTTAATACAGCGACGTGTCGGACGCCTTGCGGGCGATGGTGTTTGCGGAAATCACCAGCAGCATTCCGATGACGTTGTTCATCATCTCGGCGGCGGAGGCGATTCCCTTTGCCGCACCGGCCAGGCCGTACCGCTGGGCGAAGGTGGAGACCACGTCGGCGGTGACGTAGGTGCTGGTATCGTAGAGAAGGAGGACCTTCTCATAGCCGATGTTCAGCAGGGAGCCGATTCTGGTGATCAGCATGATGACGATGGTGGAAAGGATGCTGGGCAGCACCACGTAGCGCATCTGGGCCATTTTGCCGGCGCCGTCGATCTGGGCAGCCTCATAGCTGGTGGGCGAGATGGCGATGATGGCGGCGAAGAACACGATGCTGTCGTAGCCGGCGCCCTCCCAGATGCCGCTTATCTGGTAGATGGCCCGGAAGAAGTCCGGGTTCTTCAGAAGGCCTGCGTTGGCCACCTCCTGACTTATGACGCCGATGTTGGCCAGAAACTGGCTCACGATGCCCATGCCGCTGGTCAGGGAGCCCTGCTTCACAAGCATGGTCACCAGAGACGTCATAACGACGGTGGACATGAACTTGGGCAGGTAGGTCAGCACCTGATAGACGCTGCGGGCGATGTTGGACTTGATTTCGTTGAAGAACAGGGCAAGGATGATGGGCATGGGAAAGCCGAAGCACAGGCCGTAGAAGCTCAGAAGGAAGGTGTTGCGCAGTGCCCTCCAGAACTCCTGGCTCATGGTGTCCCCGCCTACAAGCAGGCGCTTGAAGTAAGAGAAGCCGGAGAAGAGCTGCTCGGAGACGGGCAGGACCTCATCCGAGACCTTGAAGCTCCCCAGAAGCTCGTACATGGGGAAGTAACGCCAGAACAGGAAGACCAGAATCATGGGCACCAGCATCAGGTAAAGACGCCAGTCCTTCAAAATGGTGCGTCCCACGTGGAGCCAGTAGTGCTTCTCCACGTCATCACGGACCGCCTGCTCCGGACTTTCCCGGTATGTATTCGTTTCCTTGTCGAATACCAGGAAATCCGCCGCCTTTTCTTTCATAGGGTTCCTCCTTTTTCCTCTTCACGCTCTTTGTTCAGCCGAAGTAGGTAGTGTTTTTGGTTTTCAAAAATCCCGTCAAGCCGGCGGGCAATCCATACAATGACCAATGTGAACACGGCGGAAAGCGAATCCGTCGTAAGGAAGGCCAGAGCGTCGCCGAACCCCGCCCCGAAAATAAGAGCCATGGCCATCCGGCCCAGACACATGAGAAGCCAGGTCAGAAGTCCGAAGGCAAGGGAGAGCCACTGGCTCTGCCTTATCCTCTCCCCTCCCAGAAGCCGGAGCATCACAAGGCTTCCTGCGGAGAAGAGATTTCCGAGAATGTACATAAGGTACTGCACCCGGACTGCGCCGGAGAAGAAGCAGTACGCAGCGCCGGCAAGACCGGCGTGGATGAGCCCCCAGGGGCCCCAGCGCATCATGACGATGCTCGTTATGGCCGCCGCCAGAGACACGGTGTAGAGCTGGTCCGGGAACCAGCGGGTAGCTGCGGAGATGATTATGAACTCAAAAACCGCCAGCATAAGGGCAAAAAGAACCAGGTCAATGGTGCGGTACTGTCCAAAAGAAAGCTGTTTTCTCATCGCACCTCCGGCCTGAATATTTGTCAAATTGATAGTCAGAACACACCTATCCATTTGCGTCATTATTATAATTGACGGTCCAAATTCCGTATATGCCAAAAACAAGGGACTTTATGCACAATTCCGACTTTCTCGCTTTTGGCTATTTTCGTTATTTTGATTCATGGTATAATAGGGCCAGGAAGGACCCGCAAGGGTGAAAATTCAAAAAATATAGACAATAGAGGTTTTTTTATATGATTTTTGTAAAGCCCGGGGACAATTTGCAATCCGTTTTCGATAGTGCGCCCGAAAACTCCTTTATTCATTTTGCCGAAGGCGTCTACTTCGGCAAGGCTTCCATACGCAAAAAAGGCCTTCATCTGATTGGCGCAGGAATGGAAAAAACCGTTTTTGTCTATGACGACTATGCAAAGAAGCCCGACGAAAACGGCGTGGAGCTGAACACCTTCCGGACCTGGACCATTGCCGTCTGCGCAGATGACGTGACCATGGAGAAGCTGGCAATCGTGAACAGCGCCGGCTCCCCGGAGAAGCTGGGTCAGGAGGTGGCCCTCAGCGTGGTGGCCGACGGCTTCAAAATGAAAAGCTGCCGCCTCTCCTCCACCCAGGACACTCTCTTCTGCGGCCCCCTGCCCCCGGACCTGATTGAGCGTTACGTTAATTTCCTGCCGGACGAGCTCCGGCGGGGCGGGTATATGACCCAGCATTTTGAGGACTGCCTTATCGAGGGCACCGTGGACTTTATCTTCGGCTGCGGCGATGCGGTTTTTGAAGGCTGCCAGATCCGCTCCGTCCGGGACGCCCGGAACATCGGCTACTGCGCCGCCCCGGCCCACACGCCGGCCCAAACCCGGGGCTTTGCGTTCAAAGGCTGCCGCTTCACCCGGCAGGAGGGCGTGGGCGACGGCACCATTTATCTGGCCCGCCCCTGGCGGGACTACGGCCTCTGCGTCTTTGAGGGCTGCACCTACGGGCCCCACATCTCCCCTCTGGGCTTTGACAAGTGGAACGACACGGACCGGGACAGGACCGCCCGGTTTTATGAGCACCCGCCCGTTCCCGGAAGAGTGCCCTGGGTAAAGGCATAAAGAGAGCGCCGCTCGGCTGAGCGGCGCATTTTCATATCTCGCTGTAAAGTCTTTCGATAAACTGCCGGGAGGCCACGGCATTTTCGTTTGCCGTGTTCTCCAGGGTCGCCTGGATGTAGGGCTTGCGCTCCTTTGCAAAGGCCAGGACCCGGCGGTAATCCATCTGTCCCGTGCCGGCGGCGATGCTTTTGAGCCTGCCGTTTTCGTAAGTGTAATCCTTCAGGTGTATGACCGCCACCTGCTCCCCCACCCTTTCGATGGCGTCAGCGATGACGGCGTCCTTCCGGTCTGCGTTGCCCTCATAGAGAAGGTTTACGGGGTCCAGGATTATCCGCAGGCTCCGGCTGCCTATGGACTTCAGCACCTTCTGAGCCCGCTGTCCGTTGCAGACGATGTGGTTCCAGACAGGCTCGATGGCCAGGGTCACCCCCCGCCGCTCCGCCTCCTCCACCACAGGCTCCAGGCCCCGGAGGAAGATATTGAGAGCCTCCTCCGTGTGGGTGTTCCGGTCCAGCTTGTACTCCGCATTGGGGCAGCCGGTCTCCGTGCCCACCACCCCGGCGCCCATGAGGGACGCAATTCTTATGCTGCCGAAGTAGCGGCTCTGTATCTCCCGGAGCTTTTCCGGGTCCGGATGGGCCAGGTTCAGGTAGCAGCCCAGCACCGCAATATCCAGCCCCTCCCGTGAGAAGACCCTTTTTACATAGTGACCCAGGCCCTCGGTCATGGCGCAGTCATCAAACGTGAAGCCCTTTATGACCTTGCTCAGCGCCAGATGGACGCAGGAGAAGCCCTCCTCCGCCGCCTTTTTTGCCCGGTTTTCCATGGTCTGCTGCTCCGGCGAAAGAGCAGCATTTACATCATGAAGTCTGATTCCTATCTGCATTGCCTTACTCCCCCCTGATTTTCCAAAAATACCACGGTTTCGGGCTCAATGCAAGTGTTATTTTGTTCTGACGGTGTATTCGCTCACGTTCAGCACGGTCTCGCCGTCGATCTGCAGGGCGCAGGGCGTGTCGAATTTCACGGTCACGGTGCTGCCGGGGATAATGGCCGTCATATCCCTGTGCTTCACGTGCTCGCCCTTGAAGATGGAGGGGAACACCGCCAGGGTTCTGAGCTTGCCCCTGCCGTACATGACCATGGTGCTGACCCTGCCGGACGGGTCTTTCCTGTCCTGGCCCGGGGTGGGCATCATGCCGCCGCCGTAATAGCGGCCCTTCATGGTGGGGGCCAGCCAGGCGCCCCGGAAGGTGCGGCTGACGCCGTCCGTTATGACCCGGGCGGTTCTGGGCTTAAAATGGAACAGCAGGCCCTTGATGGCGATGGAGGTGTAGTTTACGGGCTTGTCGCTTCTGGCCTTCAGCCTGTCCCCCTCCTCACAGCAGTAGCCGTCAATGCCGTAGCCCACGCCGTTCAGGAAGCGGCAGGTCCTGCCGTTTACCTCAACGGTGGGCAGGTCCTCTATGTATGGATTGATCTTCACCGGCTCGGAGTCGTCCCCCAGGCCCAGGTCGTGCCAGAAATCGTTGCCTGTGCCGGCGGCGTAATACCAGATCTCCGGTCTTTCCAGGCCCTCGGTATCGTTTATAAAGCGGTTCAGCGTGCCGTCGCCGCCCACTATCATGAGCCTGTCTCCCCCGAGCTGGCGGAAAAAGCGGGCGTAGTCTTTTACGGACGAAATCTCCATAAGCTCCGGGCCCCAGGACGCAAGCCCTTCCGCAAGCTTTTCCGCCCGCTCCCTGCACTGTCCGTTAGCCGCCTGTGCGTTGTAAAGCAGTACCGTTCTCATTTGTTCTCCCTCTTTTGTATAAGCTTTCTTCCATCAATCTGCCTGCCTCTTCCCCGATTTCCGCCGTGGACATGGCCGAAACCTGCGCCGGCGTCAGGGTCTCCAGAACGTCTATAAAGACGTGGCTGGGCCGAAGGGGATAATTGGACTTTATCTCGTCGGCGCCGGAGATACTCATAATAACTATGGGCGCCCCGGCCTTTTTGGCTATCTTGAAGGTGCCGTTGTGAAAGGGCAGCAGCCCCGGACCGAAGTTCCGGGTCCCCTCCGGGTAGAGGCCCACGGAGACCGTGTCCTTCTCCATAAGCTCCGCCGCCAGGTTTATGGTCTTTATGGCCTCCCTGGGGTTTTCCCGGTCGATATCCATAAAGCAGCATTTCCGGATGATGCGGCCGAAGCAGGGCACCTCAAAATTCTCCTTTTTGGATATAAAGGCCACGTCGTACTTCCGGAAGGCATACCAGGTGGTTATGGGGTCGAATTTGGACCGGTGGTTGGAGACCAGCAGGAATCTTGTGCCCTCCGGCACCTTTTCCATGCCCGTTACGTGGAGATGTATGCGCCCCAGGAGCAGGCACAGGCCCGTGGCCGTGTTCAGAAGCCGGCGGAAATAGGGGCTGTGCTCCGTGTACTGCCGGTGCCTGTCCGCAAAAAGGGAGCTGATTATCAGCAGGGCCGTAAACAGCAAAAGCAGGCACAGCGGGGCAAGGATTATCCAAAGCACATATTTCATCCCTTCGCCCCCCATTGTCGATTTTTGTCGGATTATATTACAATTCTCTCCCGCAAAAAACAGTCACCCCCCGGCTGCTGCCCAGTTTTTGGGCAATTTGGCGAATTTGTCTAACAGCGCAAAATAACCCGGTGCATTATTTGGGAAAGTATGTTAAGATAGAGGATAACTTAAAAGGAGGGATGAAATTGGCGGCAAAGACAAAGGAGCTCATTAAGGGAACCTTTCTGCGGCTTTTGGACCAGATGCCCCTTTCAAAGATCACCGTGCGGGCTATTGTTGAGGAGTGCGGCATAAACCGCAACTCCTTCTATTACCATTTTCAGGATATCCCCTCTCTGCTGGAGGAGCTCATTCAGGACTCCTGCGAGAAGATAATCTCCGACTTCCCCACCATCGACTCCCTGGAGCAGTGCATTGACGCCACCGTGGCCTTTGCAAGAAAGAATCGCCGGGCGGTGCTGCACATGTTCAACTCCACCAGCCGTGAGATTTATGAGCGCTACCTGCTGAAGGCCTGCGAAAACGCTGTGCGGACCTACTATGACACGGCCCTTTCCGGATATGCCGTGAGCCCGGAGGACCGGGCAATAATCATTACCCACTATAAATGCCTCATGTTCGGCTACATCGTCAACTGGCTGGAAAACGGCATGAGCGGGGATTTTGACGCCTCCTTCCACCGCATGTGCCAGCTGGGCCAGGGCCAGGTTGAGGAGCTTATAAGCCGTGCCGGGGCAGACTATGCGGCCCTGCAGGGCAATACATAACCTCTTGCAATTTCCCCTCCGGCAATATATACTGGGAGGAAAGGAGGTGCCGACATGACCAATATTGAGAGAATCACCAAAAACGAGGAGCGGCTGGACCGTATTCTGGCCGCCAATGCCCTTCTGGACGTGGCCCTGGAACAGTACGCCGCCACCATGGAGGACGCAAGAAAGCTGGACGCCTATTACTCCGGTCCCCAGTGGCTGAAGGACTATGAGGATGACGAGGCCGGAAAGCTCCCGAAGGAGCTGAAGCGGGGCGTCCTCTCCGAGGACGGGGCCTATGACGCCCTGACGGAGCGCCGGGAGCTGCTTGCACAGATGCTGGCTCTGGCTGCAAAGGTACTGAAAAACGGCTGAAAAAAGCTCCGCTGACCTATCCGGTCGGCGGAGCTTTTCTGTACATAAAAAGGCTTGCAGTATTAACAAGGGCCATGGAAGCGTTCAGAATATCGGAGACAGCCAGGGCCCCGTCCAGGGGGAAAAGGCCGCCGAAAACCGCAAAGGCGGCGAATATGACCCGATAAACCGCCCTTGCCCGGGCACCCAGCAGGAAGGCGGCGCACTCCTCCCCGTAAAGAGCCCAGCTCAGAACGCTGGTAAAGGCAAAAAGGCACAGGCACAGGGCTATAAAGGGCCCGCCCAGCTCTCCCAGAACGGTCCCGGCAGCCCGGGCCGCCCAAGCCGGCCCCCCTGCAGGCGCTCCGGAGGTGAGCAGCATCAGCCCTGTCAGCGTGGAGATGAGAAGCGTATCCACCGCCACCTCCCCTACCCCCGCCAGAGCCTCCCGGTCCGGGTCACCGGTGCCGCTCACAGCGTGGGCAATGGGCGCCGAGCCCAGGCCCGCCTCGCTGGAGATAATGCCCCGACGAAAGCCCCAGCCCAGGGCGGCAGGGCTCAGGGCTCCCTGCATTATGTCGCCCAACACTCTGGGAATCTCCTGCAGATTCGCACCTATCACCAGAACGCAGCAGATTATGTAGCCCCCCGCCATTATAGGCATGAGCCACTCCAGGGCCCTTCCCCGCCGGGAGCCCAGAAGCAGAAGCGCCCCAGCTGCGGCAATCCCCGGCACCCAGGGAGGCAGAGTCTCCAGGACGGAGGCCATGCTGCCGATCTGAACCCCATTGCCGATTCCGAAGGCCGCAAGAGCGCCGGTGCAGGCAAAGAGCGCACCCATGCCGGGCCTGCCCAGGCCCCGTTTCATATAGTGCATCGGCCCTCCCGTTCCGTCCCCTGCGGAGCGCACCGAGAGCCACACCTCCCCGTACCTGGCCCCCATGCCCAGAAGGGCGGATACCCACATCCAGAAGAGGGCCCCGGGGCCTCCCAGCTCTATGGCCAGGGCCACGCCCACAATGTTCCCGGTGCCCACGGTGCCGGAAAGGGCCGTGCACACGGCGCCGAAGGAGGAGCCGAAGGTTTCACGGAGGGTACGAACCGGATGACGGTAGGGCTCCAGCCGAAACTGCAGGGCGCACCACAGCCCCGCTGCGGCCAGGAGCACAGGCATGGGAAAGGCCCAGAGATATTCCGCCAGCTTTTCCGCAATATCACCCCCCATAAGTCTATGCAGGGCAAATTAAGAAAATCTTAAGCATTTTCCCTCTTTATTATTAAGGTGGACTTTGCTATACTTATGTCAACACCGATGGGAGGTGCCCCTATGAAGATTCTGATCTGCGACGACGACAGAGACATTGTCTCTGCGCTGAAAATATACCTTTCCGCCGAGGGCTACGATATTCTTATTGCCCATGACGGGGCGGAGGCGGTGGATACGGTCCGGAACGAGGACGTGCAGCTGGTGCTTCTGGACATCATGATGCCCAGACTGGACGGTCTTTCCGCCACGGCGGCCATACGGGCGGAGAAAAACATACCCATCATTCTGCTGACCGCCAAGAGCGAGGACACGGACAAGGTGGTGGGCCTCACCGTAGGGGCCGACGACTACGTGACCAAGCCCTTCAACCCGGTGGAGCTCTGCGCCCGGGTGAAGAGCCAGCTGCGGCGCTACACTCTTCTGGGCGGCATGCAGAAAAGCCCGGACCGGCTGGAAAACGGCGGGGTGAGCCTGGACGACGCCGCCAAGTCCGTCACCGTGGACGGGGAGCCCGTGAGCCTGACGCCTACGGAGTACGCCATTTTAAAGCTTCTCATGAGCGAACCGGGCCGGGTCTTCTCCTCCGGCACCATCTACGAGCGGGTTTCCGGCGGCAGTCCCATAGGCTCCGAGGGGGCCGTGGCCGTACATATCCGCCATCTGCGGGAAAAGCTGGAGATCAATCCCTCCGAGCCCCGGTATATAAAGGTGGTCTGGGGCCAGGGCTACAAGTTTGTGGGAGGCGCAGTATGAGCCTTGGACGTACCTTTTCCGCCAAGACCACAGGGGTTTTGATTTACGTCATTCTGGCGGTGGTGCTGGCGGTGTCCCTGGCCTCGGCGGCTCTCGCCCTGCAGCTGGGCTTTTACGATATGGGCGACCTGAGCCCCCGGGAAATCCTGGAGGCCAAGGGCTATTCCATGGACAGCCAGTACGCCGGTGCCGGCCTCCTTCTGGCGGAGCACCGGATGGGCGTGCTGATTCTGGCGGTGGTCAGCGCCCTGCTGCTGATAATTGATTATGTCTACCTCCTTGCCACGGCTGGCCGGGAGCCCCACAGCCGGGAGGTCTTCCCCGGGCCTCTGGAGCGGGTGCCTCTGGAGGTCATGCTGGCTATGGGCGCCGCCGCCGCAGCTGGGCTCATTTACATTTTATTGAGACTCGAGGACCATTTATCCTCCGTCTTCTCCCTGTACGGCTTCTACACCGCCTCCTCGGTTTTCCTTATGATGCTCCTTCTGATTGCGGATATTGCGTCCCTGGCCCTGGTGTTCCTGACCCTCAGCTATACCTTCGCCGTGCGTCTGAAGGGCGGCACTCTGGGCAGCACCTCAATTCTGGGATGGCTGGGGAAAAAGCTCTGGGAGTTCATAATCGCCCTCCCCTCCGTCTGGCGCTCGGTGCTCATAATCCTGGGGGTGGCACTTCTGACGCTTCTGCTGATGATGAGTTACAGATTTGTCTTTGTCATCCTGGAGGCCGCCGTGCTGGCCGCCCTGTTCATCGCCCTGACCGTGCAGTGGCAGAAGCTCATTGACGCCGCCGCAAAAATGCGGGATGGAGACCTGAGCTACCGGGTCGATACCCGGGGCATGGTACCCTCACTGCGGCGCCACGGGGAGGATCTGAACTCCATCTCCCAGGGCCTCACGGCGGCAGTTGACGAGAAGCTCCGGTCGGAGCGTCTCAAGGCGGAGCTGATCACCAACGTGTCCCACGATATAAAGACGCCGCTTACCAGCATCGTGAACTACGTGGACCTGCTCTCCCGGGCGGAGACCGAGGAGCAGCGGGAAGAGTACATGGAGGTCCTCTCCCGCCAGTCTGCCAAGCTCAAAAAGCTGACGGAGGACCTGGTGGAGGCCAGCAAGGCCGCCACCGGCAGCATTCACATGGACCTGGCCCCGGTAAACCTTGCGGAGCTTGTGAATCAGACCCTGGGCGAGTACCAGGACCGGCTTGCCATGAGCAACCTTGTGCCGGTATATGCGCCGCCCCCGGTGCCCGTGGTGGTGCTGGCGGACGGGCGGTACCTTTGGCGGGTGGTGGACAACCTTATGTCCAACGCCGTGAAGTACGCCCTGCCGGGAACCAGGCTTTACGTTGACATAATCGACGGCGCCGACCTTGCCGTGCTCTGCATCAAGAACATCTCCAGGCTGGGGCTGAATGTTCCTGCGGAGGAGCTGACGGAGCGTTTTGTCCGTGGAGACCCCTCCCGCTCCGGCTCCGGCTCCGGTCTTGGGCTCAATATTGCCAAAAGCCTCACGGAGCTCATGGGGGGCAGGCTGGACCTGACCATTGACGGGGACCTGTTTCGAGTTGACATAACCTTAAAGAAAGCGGTGAGCGAATGAAGGAGAAAAGGGCCCTTCCCCGGCCTCTCATTATAACCCTTATAGTCATACTGATCCTTGCCTGCGCCGCAGGCATATATCTGGCCCTGGGCGATGCGGTGCCCTCCCCCAGGGCTGTTATCGGCAGTCTTTTCAGTCTCTCCCCCCTGCCCAAAAGCGGCATTCAGGAGGACCTGGCCGCAATGGCCAGGTCCAATCCGGAGGCGGCGGCCTTTGCGGCGGCCTATACCTCCCCGGCGCCGTTTCCCCAGCTCAACATCTCCTCCGAGCTCACAAAGGGCACCGTGCCCCGGCTTTGCCAGTGGGACACCCGCTGGGGCTATTACCGCTACGGCACGGGCCTTATGGGCTACACGGGCTGCGGCCCCACGGCCCTTTCCATGGTCCTGTGCGGCCTTACGGGCAACGGAAAGTACCACCCGGCCTATGTGGCGAAATTTGCCAGCGAGAACGGCTACTGCGTGCCCGGCAACGGCACCAGCTGGAAGCTTTTTTCCGAGGGGGCCGAAAAGCTGGGGCTGAAGGCCAAGGAGCTGGCGCTTACTGAGGCACTTGTGGCCCGGGAGCTGGAGTCCGGCAGACCCATAATCTGCATCATGGGCCCGGGACACTTCACCACCTCCGGCCACTACATAGTCCTGACTGGCTATGCTGACGGCAGCGTTGACGTGCTGGACCCCTACCGGGAGAGCAGCTCCAAAGCCTGGAAATTCTCTGATATCTCCTGGGAGATACGAAATCTCTGGAGCTATGAGGCGGCCTCATGAGCTCATACATAGGCGAAGCCCTCCTGGCCCTGCCCCTGGCGCCCTTTTGGGCTTTGCCTTCTTCCTTCTTTACAGGCGCAAAAAATCCGCAGGCTAAGGCCCGCGGATTGCTTTTTACTTTAAATACTGCTCCTGCATTTTTTCTGCCAGCTCCCGCATTTTCTCCAGGGCCTTTTCCGGGGCGGCGACGGTCACGGCTCCCTCCAGGCCTGCTATCCAGCCCAGGAACTGGGGGCTCAGGGCCACCTTGACGGAGACGGTGAAGTGCTCCTCATCCCGGGG
>JAFPTE010000259.1 GCA_017400415.1 Oscillospiraceae bacterium | reverse complement strand
GATGACCCGGCGCCGGAGACGGCGGACGGTTATTTTTTTGGCTGCCGCAGCGCAAACGTGTATCTGCCTGCGTACTCCGAATACTATTACAACTTCTATATCATTTCCCAAAAACCCATTGACCTAAGCCGCTTTGATTTCAATTCCGGCCTGAAGGCCCAATCAGGTGTAACTATCAAAGAATATGAGCTTAAGGGACTCAAGGAAAACAGTTACGGTTTAAACACTTTGCCGCTGAGATACAGTCTGCCGGGGCTTACAGAGGATTGGAGGCCTTATGCTTTCCTTTTGGCGCAGGTAACCGGTGCCGAAAGCTCCGGCCAGAGATATGTTCAAATGCAGAGGCTGAATTCATATTCCAAAAGTAAGCTTGCTGAGGCTGAAGAAAAAGCAGCGGAGTGGTTTAAGACCGTTCCGAAAATCCATGCATATGTGGTAACTGTGACGTTTAACCCAACCGGCGCCCAGGAGAGTACGGATACGGTTACGGTTTCCGTCGGCGGGAAGTCATACACGGTCAACTGCGGAATTATAAAGACCGATGACGGCAGCGCCGGGGCAATCGGGTCCGGTCTCAAGCTGACGGGAGGAACATTTGCCGTTGCAACGGTCCCATATTCATATGGCTATGCGTCCAGCTCTGTCGGAGCTGTATACACAGCCAATGAACGTGTGACGGTTACAGGCGTTCAGCTTTTATCTGCCAGCGGAAAGGCTGAGCTTGAGCAGTGCAACATAACCATTGCAGAGGCGGACGGAGCTTCATCTGCCATTATATGGGAGGAGGGCAGCGCCTTTTCCGTCCCCTTGGGGGCAAAAGTAACCTTTGATTGCCGTATTTATGATTCCATGGCTGATGCTGAGCTTTATGCGGGAAACATGATTTTAAAAGTAACCTATAAGGGCACAGACGGCAAGGAATGGCGTCAGGCGAGCTCCTTAAAGTACATATACAATTCAAGTTTGTACTTGATTGCTCTGCAGGAGTTTTACGGGGTAAATGTCCATGCCTTTTATGAGTATGTGATAAATCCCATGCAGCTGAGGCCAAATGTGTGGGAGAAAAAATACGGCGGCGATTATCCCCAAATCACCAGCATGGAGCAGTATTACGACTATCTTGAAGAATTCTTCGGCGCAAAGTGAGCGCCGGCCACAGCGCACAGGGGAAACCACCTGTGCGCTTTTTTGCGTCCGGGAGGCGGGAAAATATCGGTTGAAAAAAGGGCGGAGATTGAGTATAATATAGGCAAGAATGAGAGCGGCACTGCCGCAGGGAGTTATATATGTCTGTTAAGCTTATTTTTACGGATCTGGACGGGGCGCTCCTCAGGGCCAACAAGACCCTGCCGGAGGCCAGCCGCCGGGCTCTGGAGCGGGCGGCGGCAATGGGGGTGCAGATCGTGCCCGTCACCGGCCGCAGCTTCTCCGCCATGCCGGAGTGCATACGGGTCCTGCCCTTTATTAATTACGCCATAACCTCCAACGGCGCCCAGGTCTGGGACCTGAGGGCCCATGAGGCCGTGGCGGAAAATCTTATGCCCGCCTCCCGGGCCCTGGAGGTCCTGCGGCTGCTGGACGGCTTCGGCGGGATCTATGACTGCTGCGCCGGGGACGGAGCCTATATGGACCGCTCCGCCTATGACAGCGCCGAAAACTTCATCTCCGACGGCCCCACCCTGGACCTGGTGCGCCGGACCCGGCAGCCGGTGGAGGTCCTCAGCGAGCATATCGCCCAGAACTATGACGCCGTGCAGAAATGCCAGATTTATTTCCAGACTCCGGAGCGGCGGGACCGGGCCCTGGAGGTCCTGAAGCCCTTCCTGTCCGACCTGACCCTGTCCCCCTCGGACCCGGCCACCGTGGAGATAACCGCCCGGCAGGCCAACCGGGGTGAGGCGGTCCGCTTCCTTATGGAGCGCCTGGGGGCCCTGCGGGAGGAGACCCTGGCCTTCGGCAGCCGCCTGGGTGACGGGCCCATCTTCCGGCTCACCACCGGCGTGGCTATGGAGGACGCCGCCCCGGCCCTGCGGGCCATGGCCGCCGCCGTCACCGGCTCTGCGGAGGACGCCGGCGTTGCCCAGTACCTGTTCAAAACCCTCCTCCGGCCCAATCTGCCGGTGCTGGTGTGCCCCTCGGTCCTCTCGGCGGACTTCTGGAACCTGGGGGCCGATATCCAGGCCGTGGAGGAGGCGGAGATAATCCACTACGACGTTATGGATAACCACTTCGTCCCCAATCTTTCCTTCGGCTTCCCGGTGCTCAAAAGCCTCCGCCGCCGGACGGAAAAGCCCATCGACGTGCACCTGATGGTCTCGGACCCCATGACCCTGGCCCCCCAGTTCTGCCAGGCCGGGGCGGACCTGGTGTCCTTCCACGTGGAGGCCGCCGGGGAGAAGACCGGCCAGGTCATCGCCTCCGTAAAGTCCTTCGGCAGGAAGGTGGGCCTGGCCCTGAAGCCCGGCACCCCGGCCCAGGCAGTGTTCCCGTACCTTAATGACCTGGACTTCGTGCTGGTCATGACCGTGGAGCCCGGCTTCGGCGGCCAGAGCTTCATGTACGACATGCTGGACAAGGTATCCGCCGTCCGGTATGAGGCCACCCGCCGGGGACTGGAGACCTATATCCAGGTGGACGGCGGCGTGGACGCCGAAACTGCCCCCCTCTGCGTGGCCGCCGGGGCCAATATGCTGGTCTCCGGGTCCACGATTTTCCGTGCAGCGGATAAAACCGCTGTCATAAGGCAGCTCCGGGGAGAGAGCTTATAGGAAATTTAAAAAATCTGTAAAAAATATACAAAAACGGACTTGTTATCAAGTCCGTTTTACTGTATAATACCCTTTGGGGCTTTATATCATCAAATACCGGAAGAGGAGTGCCGTCAATGTACACCTACAAAACCGAGATCCTGCCGGCGGGCTTCAAGTTTTTCACCGACAAGGCCAACGAGGAGGACGCCGCCAACCTGGACGAGCTTATAAACCGCCGCTATCAGGAGGGCTGGGAGCTGGTCACCTACAACTACATGGCCACCTCATCCCAGATAAAGGGCGCGTTTATCATCACCTTCCGGAAGGAAGTCTGAAAGTAAAATCTGCGTTGCGAAAGGAGCGCTGATATGTTAAGAATCAAAAGATTTGCGGTTGAGCATCTGGAAAAGGGCTGCGTTACAGATGCCGCCAATCCCCGGTTTTCCTTTGCCCTGGAAAGTGACGGCCAGGATATCTCCCTGAAGACCGCCAAAATCTCCGTAAACGGCTGGGAGACCGAGACCGGCGAACAGATTTCCGTTCCCTACGGCGGCGAGGCTCTGAAGCCCTTCACTGCTTACACCGCCGCCCTCAGCGCCACAGCCTCCAACGGCGAGACGGCCGAGGCCAGCGTCTCCTTTGAGACCGGACGGTTAGATACCCCCTGGGAGGCCAAGTGGATCTCCGACCCCAAGTACAGGTTCACGGAAAAGGGTATTTCCCCCAAGCCCATGGTCTTCCGCAGGAAGCTGGAGCTGGCCGGGAAGGTCAAACGGGCAGTTATTTACTCCACCGCCATGGGCGTCTATGAGCTCTACATCAGCGGCAGGCGGGTAGGGGACCGGTACTTCGCACCGGGCTTCACCTCTTACAAGAACTACCTGATGTACCAGACCTATGACGTGACCGGCCTGGTCGCAAGCGGCGACGTTCTGGACGCCGTTGTGGCCGGCGGCTGGGCAGTGGGCTCCTTCGTGTTCACCAGAGGCAACCGCCTTATGGCGGACCGCCAGGCCCTGCTTCTGGAGCTCCGCATCACCTATGAGGACGGCACCGAGGCCGTTATCGGCACGGACGAGTCCTGGCAGGTGACGGAGAACGGCCCCGTGCAGATGGCCGACTTCTACGACGGCGAGACCTATGACGCCAACGTGGACCTGGACGGTGCGGACTGGCATCCCGCCGCAAAGGAGCGCCTGAGAGTTTCCCCCAAGATCCTGGCGGACTACGGCTCTGCGGTCACGGCTCATGAGGTCATGAAGCCCATCAGCAAAAACACCGTAAACGGCGCCACGGTCTATGACTTCGGCCAGAACTTCGCCGGCGTGGTGGCCATAAAGGTGAAGGGCGCAAAGAAGGGCGATACCGTCGTCATCAAGCACGCCGAGATCCTCAATAAGGACGGCAGCCTGAACCTGAGCTTCCTGCGCTCTGCCAAGGCAACCCTGACCTACGTGTGCAGAGACGGGGACCAGACCTATGCCCCCCGGTTCACCTACATGGGCTTCCGCTACATAAGCGTGGAGGGCGTGGAGGAGCAGAACATCGAGGTCTGCGCCTACGCTCTGTACTCCGATCTTACCCGCACCGGCGATTTCTCCTGCTCCGATAAGCTGCTCAACCAGCTCCAGTCCAACATCGTCTGGGGCGCCAAATCTAACCTTATGGATATCCCCACGGACTGCCCACAGCGTGACGAGCGCATGGGCTGGACCGGCGATATCGCAGTCTTCGGCCCCACGGCCTGCTTTAACTTTGAGATGTCCCGCTTCCTGGAGAAGTGGCTCCAGGATATGAGAGCGGAGCAGTTCCCCGGCGGCGGCATTCCCAACACCGTCCCCCGTCAGGGCTACGGCTTCCCAACAACCATGCCGGATATGGCCGTAGGCTGGTGGGACGACGCCTGCGTCCTGGTGCCCTGGGCCCTGTATATGGCTGAGGGCGACACCCAGATCCTGCGGGACAATTACGCCATGATGAAGAAGTACATCAAGGCTCAGCTTTTCTGGGCGGGGCTGTTCTCCTTCGGCAAGAACCGCTACATCTGGGACACCCCCGGCATCTTCCACTTCGGCGACTGGGTTGCACCCGATGTGCCCCAGATGGGCCAGTGGCAGGCCCGGTCCAAGTGGACCGACACCGCCTCCATCAAGAACATGTGCTCCAGAGTCTCCAAGATTGCGGAGATCCTGGGTGAGGAAGAGGATAAGGCATATTACGCAGATCTGGCCGACAAGGTCAGCGACGCCTACTGCTCCGTATTGACGGACGGCTACGGCAAGCTGAAGGAGGAGTTCCAGTCCGCCTACGTGCTGCCCATCTACCTGGACATGTTCCCGGACGCCGTGACCAAGGCCAAGGCGGCGGGCAATCTGGTGAAGCTGGTGGAGAAGAACAACTACTGCATCGGCACCGGCTTCCCCGGCACACCCTATATTCTGTTCGTTCTGGCCGATAACGGCCATGCGGACGTAGCGTTCAAGATGCTCATGAACACCAAGTGCCCCTCCTGGCTCTACGAGGTCAAGGTCGGCGCCACCACTATCTGGGAGCGGTGGGACGGCCTGGACGAGGACGGCTTCTGCCCCATCGGGGACGACGGAACCGGCGGAATGATAAGCTACAACCATTACGCCTCCGGCGCCGTCGGCGACTTCCTGTATAAGCGGATCGCCGGCATCGAGGCCACAGAGTCCGGCTACAGGAGCTTCCGGGTGAAGCCCCTTATCGGCGGCGGACTTACCCAGGCCAAGGCCTGCGTGGAGACCCCCTACGGTACGGCCGGCTCCGAATGGAAGCTGGAGAACGGCACTCTGACCCTGAAGGTGACGGTCCCGGTCAGCACCCAGTGCGCCGTGATCCTGCCGGACGGCCAGACGAGAAGCGTGGGCAGCGGAAGCTACGAATTCAGCTGCAAAATGAAATAAGGAGGAAAGACAATGGCAAAAACCACTCAAAAGTCCAGCTTTCTGGATAAGCTGCCGCCCAGCCTCATAAAGAGCGACAAGGTATCCATATTCCCGGAGGGCGCTCTGGGCTACCTGGTTGGCCCCACCCTGGCACTGCTGGCCAACTCGATTCTGTCCAACTACTTCAACAAGTACATGTCCGATATTCTGGGCATCAATAACTGGGCCGCCGGCTTCTTTACCTGGCTGCCGGTTATCTCCGTTATCTTCGTGGTCCTGGGCAACATCCTGGTGGGCCGCCTGATGGATAACTCCAAGTCCGCCGTGGCCAAGGCCCGTCCGCTCCTGCTGTTCTCCGTGCCTGTCAGCCTTATCGCCCTGCTGTTCCTGTTCATCTTCGCACCCTTCAACGTGAACGACACCTCCTGGCACGTGGGCAGCCTTGTGTGCATCGCCATCGGCTATAACCTCTGGTTTGCCTTCGCCTATCCGATGTACTATACCCCGCACGCGGGCCTGGTCTCCCTCTCCACCAGAAACTCCAAGGACCGCGGTCTGCTTGCCACCATCTCCAACGCCACGATGCTGGCGGCCATGGGCATCAGCTCCATGTTCCTGCCCTTCTTCCTGGATCTGCTCTTCGTCTATGACATGAGCGGCAAGGGCAGCCCCGTCACCAACGACGCCGGCAAGATCCTCTACTACGTGGACGAGAGCGGCGCGGCGATCTACGACTCCGCCGCCTCCTATGCCCACTGGAAGGTCTTCGTCATCGCCCTGCTCATCATCACCGCCATCGGCGTGCTGATCGAGTACTTCTTCACCCGCGAGCGCGTGACCGAGGAATCCCTGGGTCAGGAGACAGAGGCCAAGCCCGCGCTGTCCACCGGCGAGCAGGCGAAGCTCTGCTTCAAGGACAAGTACTGGATCATCATGATGGTGTTCTTCTTCCTGTACCAGTTCGGCGGCATGATCAAGAACGTCTC
>JAFPTE010000258.1 GCA_017400415.1 Oscillospiraceae bacterium | reverse complement strand
GTCGTGGGCGGCCCCGTGGGCGATTCCGGCCTTACGGGCAGAAAGATTATTGTCGATACCTACGGCGGCGTGGGCACCCACGGCGGCGGCTGCTTCTCCGGTAAGGACCCCACCAAGGTGGACAGGTCCGCCGCCTATATGGCCAGATATATGGCCAAGAACCTGGTGGCCGCCGGCCTCTGCACCCGCTGCCAGATTGAGCTGGCCTACGCCATCGGCGTTGCCCGGCCCGTTTCCGTCCTTGTGGAGTCCTTCGGCACAGGCAAGGTCTCCGATGATCGCCTGGGCGAAATAGTAAACAATGTCTTTGATATGCGTCCCGCCGCCATTATCAGCAAGCTGGATCTGCTGCGGCCCATCTACCGTGCCACCGCTGCCTACGGCCACTTCGGCCGCCCGGATCTGGACCTGCCCTGGGAGAGGACCGATATGACTGACACTTTGAGAGGTTATCTGAATTGAGAAAAGAAGCCAATCCCGGGAAGGATACGGAGCTCTCCTCCGGCCTCGTTGAGGGCAGGAATGCGGTTACGGAGGCGTTAAAGGCCGGAAGGCCCCTTGACAAGCTTTTCGTAGCTAAGGGAGAGACGGATGCTTCCCTTGCAAGAATTGCGGCCCAGGCCAAGGCTGCGGGAATACCCGTTGTCAGCATCGACCGCAGAAAGCTCGACCTTATGAGCACCACCGGAGCGCACCAGGGCGTTATCGCTGCGGCGGCCGCAAAGGAATACTGCTCCCTGGAGGACATACTCCGGGTGGCCAGGGACAGGGGGGAGGACCCCTTCATCCTGGTGTGTGACGATATCACGGACCCCCAGAACCTGGGCGCCATGATAAGGACTGCCGAGGCGGCGGGGATTCACGGCGTTGTGATTCCCAAGCGCCATTCCGCAGGCGTTACCGCCACCGTTGAGAAGACCAGCGCCGGCGCCACCGAGTATATGGCCGTGGCCCGGGTGCCGAATATAGCCGCCGCCCTGGATGAGCTCAAGGAAAACGGCGTATGGATCTACGGCACCGCCGCCGAAGGCTCCTCGGAGCTCTGGCAGACGGATCTGCGGGGCCCTATAGCTATTGTGATAGGCTCTGAGGGCGACGGCATGAGCCGTCTTGTTTCAGAAAAATGCGATTTCAGAGTATCAATTCCCATGTACGGCAAAATATCCTCTCTGAACGCTTCTTGTTCCGCTGCGGTTGTTATCTATGAGGCGCTGCGCCGGCGGAGAACAAATAGTGAGGTGAAGAAAAATGGCTAACAACAACCGGAAAGACGAATTCGATCTGGACGAGATCCTTCGGGGGGATTACACTTCGGACGAGAGCTTTTCCCTGGAGTCCATACTCTCAGAATACAACGGCAAGGCCGCACCGGACGGCGGAAAAAGCAAGGCTCAGGCCAAGGCGCCCGCCGAGGAGCCGAAGCTGTCCGACGATTCCTTTGACTTCAGGCCGGAGCCTCCGAAACCCCGGGAGCCCGAGAAGACTGAGGACGAGAAGATGGATGAGCTTATCCGGGAGTTTACGGGCGGCAGCAGGAAGCCCGCTGCTCCGGTATCCCAGGAGACCAAGGTCCTGACCTTTTCCGACCTCATTAAGACAAAGGGCAAGGCTCCTGCCTCGCAGGCTCCCGATGAGGACGAAATGAAGGTTTATGAGCCCAAGCCCGAAAAGCCCGCTCCGGTCTTCAGGCCGGAGGCTGACTCTGCCGACGACGAGAACTATTTTGAATCCAATGAGTTTTCCAACAGAGTCCGTGAACAGCTGGACACTCAGGAGGATTACAGCTTCCCCGATACCGAGCAGGATTACGACGGGGAAGAGGATTATGAAGAGAGGCCCGGCTTCTTTGCGAGCCTTCTGAGCCGATTCAGAAAGCCGAAGGAGCAGGCTCCCGAGGACTATGACGAGGTTCAGGAAGAGGAGCCCGAGGAGCCGGATCCCGACCCGCAGACCGAAATCGTTCGTCTGCTGAACGAAAAGCGCAAAATGCAGCTTCGTGCGCTGGTGGCCGGTGCTCTGACCGTCATCATGGCCATCTTTACCTTCATGTTTGAGGCCGGAAAGGCCCTGCCCTTCGGAATGGGCACCAATCCCGCCGCCGTCTCCGGCGTGCTTCTGATTCTCCAGCTTCTGGTGCTCGCCTCCGGCCTTGACCTTGTCATCTCCGGAGTTGAGGATCTTATTCATGCGGATCCCGGCGTGGAGTCCCTGCTCTTCCTGTCAAATCTCTTCACCCTGGCTGACGGCATCATCATGCTGTTCAACAAGGACTTTTCCCGGGGGCTCAGCTTCTCCCTTGTCAGCGCAGCCTGCGTGACCTTCACCATGCTGGGCAGAATCTCCTATTATACCGGAGTAATCAACTCCCTGCGCATCACCAGGGCCACCACCAACAAGTTCGGCGTCATTTCCGTTGCCGAGGGTACAGACCCTGTGAAGAACGTTCTGACCAAGGCCTTCGGCCGTACCGACGGCTTTTATAAGAAGCTTGTAAGCCGGGACGTGGGCGAGATTGTCTATTCCTATGCCACCCCCATACTCGTGATTGCAGCCTTCCTGTTTGCCCTTATTTCCACCGTCGGCAGGGGAGGAGGCGGAGATTTCCCCCACACCTTCGCTATCATGATGGCAGTTACCGCAGCCTTCCCCGCTGCTTCCGTGTTCACCATGCCCTTCGGTATTTCCTCCGGCGGCCTTCGCCGCTCCGGAAGCGCCCTGGGCGGCTGGCCCGGAGCCTGCGACGTCTTTGATACGGACGGCGCCCTTATATCCGATGACGACGTGTTCCCCCTGGGCAGCGTCACCCTTGCCGGTATAAAATTCTTTGAGGGCGTCAATAATCAGAAGGCCGTTGTCTGTGCATCAAGCCTTATCGTGGAGTCCCAGAGCAGCCTTTCCAAGGTTTTTGCGGAGCTTCTGCGGAGCCAGAATCTTGAAAAGCGTCCCGTGTCCGGCTTTGAGCCTTACGAGGGCGGCGGCATCGGCGGCGTTATCGACGGTGACCGTGTACTCTGCGGCACCGGGGCCTTCATGAATCTTATGGGCCTGCGGGTACCGGAGAAGGTCAATAACTCCGGCGCTGTCTTCGCTGCGGTGAACGGAGAACTGGCGGCTGTCTTTACCGTCAGCTACACTCCCGCTAATTCCGTGGCCACTTCTCTCAAGACCCTTCTCAACACAAAGGTGAACGTACTGTTTGCCGTTAAGGACTTTAACGTTACCCCCAGCTTCATCAAGCAGAAGTTCCACGTCTCCATGGACGGCGTTGATTACCTTTCCGCCGATGAAAGCTATCGCCTGGCCCAGGGAGCCGATGACAACGGTGACGAAACCACTGCGATCATCTGCCGGGAGGGACTCTCTCCCTTTGCCGAAATCATCACAAAGGGCAGACTTGTAAAGGTCATCTCCGAGCTGAACACCATCATCTCCGTTGGCGGCACCGCCGTCGGTCTTCTGCTGATGTTCTTCCTCTGCGCCTCCGGCTCCTTCAAGTCAGCCGCCTGCGGAAATGCGTTCATCTTCATGTCCGCAATCGAGGTCTGCGTGCTGCTTTTGAGCCAGGTTGTCCGCAAGAGAGCGTAAGATCACACTTCTTTGCCCATTTTGACCTATATTTTTTCCATAATTCAAAAGAATATGGCAAAAATTATGTTGACTTGGGTGTAGAATTATGATAAAATTTCAAGGCTTGTGAATGGGTAAAGGATTATTGCGCCCAAACGCAACCCAAAACTTCAGGAAAGGAGGAAAAAAATGCCGACATTCAACCAGCTCGTCAAGCAGGGAAGGCAGTCCGCAGTGTACAAATCCACTTCTCCGGCACTTCAGAAGGGCCTGAACACCCTGAAGAATTCCGTGACTGATCTTTCTTCTCCCCAGAAGAGAGGCGTGTGCACCGCCGTCCGTACCTCTACCCCCAAGAAGCCGAACTCCGCTCTTCGTAAGATCGCCCGTGTTCGTCTTACCAACGGCTATGAGGTCACTGCTTACATCCCCGGAGTCGGTCATAACCTGCAGGAGCACAGTGTGGTGCTTATCCGCGGCGGTCGTGTAAAGGACCTGCCTGGTGTTCGTTACCACATCATCCGCGGCACTCTGGAT
>JAFPTE010000015.1 GCA_017400415.1 Oscillospiraceae bacterium | reverse complement strand
GTGCCAGTACTGCGTCACCCCGTCCGACATTCTGGGCTGCCTGCCCGCCGTCATGAGGTGACCTTCCTTGAAAAAAACCGCCGCTCTGCTCCTTTCCTTCCTTCTGCTCACGGCCTGTGCCCGTGCCCCGGACCTGCGGGAGCCCATACGGGAGAGGTACGCCGGAGGCTATGGGGGCACGGCGGTGCTGACGGCGGACTACGGTCCCCGGCTCTTTGAGTGCACCGTGGACTATGACCTTGCCCCGGAGGGGGGCACCGTTGCGGTGACGGCGCCGGAGACCATCGCCGGAATCGTCATGACCTATGACGCCGGGGGGAACACCCTCTCCTTCGGCGGCGCCTCGGTCTTCACGGGCCACCTGACGGCGGAGGGCCTTTCGCCCTCGGAGTGCCTGCCCATGATGCTGACTTGCTGGCGGCAGGGTACCGTCACCGCCTGGGAGTCCGCAGCGGAGGGCTTCAAAATCACCTATTACGTCAGCCCCACCGCCTCCCTGGAGACTTTTTTCGACCCGGAGACTCTGGAGCCCCTTTCCGCTCAGGTCTGGAGCGGGGGCCGGGCGGTGCTGACGTGCCGATTTATTACTAAGGAATGATAGAAAATGGACCTGCAGAAGCGCACCTGGGCGGAGATAAGCCTGGGCGCAATCAGGCACAACTATGAGGCCATACGCCGGACCCTGCCCTCCGGCACCCGCTTTCTTGGGGTGGTGAAGGCAGACGCCTACGGCCACGGGGCCTTGGCTGTCTCCCGGCTCCTGGCGGAGCTGGGGGCGGAGTACCTGGCGGTGAGCTGCCTGGACGAGGCCATGGAGCTCCGGTCCGGGGGCATCGGCCTGCCCATTCTCATTCTGGGCCACACGCCCCCTACCTACGTCCCCCTGCTCATTGAGCAGAACCTGACCCAGACCGTCACCTGCGAGGCCAAGGCGGAGGAGTTTTCCGCCGTGGCAGCCGCCGTGGGCGGCAGGCTCAGGGTGCACATCGCCCTGGACACGGGCATGGGCCGCCTGGGCTTCCTCTGCGCCGGCCGGCACTTTGAGGCGGGGGTAAAAAACGTCATCGCCGCCGTCTCCAGCCCCCACCTTATCCCCGAGGGAGTCTTCACCCACCTGGCCCGGTCCGATGAGCCCGGGCAGGGGGCCAGGGACTTTACCCTGGGCCAGATAGGGCTTTTCAACGACGTATTAACAGAAGTTTCAAAAATTTCCGGCTTTAAATTCCCTCTTCGCCATTGCGCCAGCTCCGGAGGTGTGTTAAACTATATTCCGGAGGCCGCCATGGATATGGTGCGCCCCGGCCTCCTGCTCTACGGCTACGGGGACGAGGGGCGGCTGGGCCTGCGCCCGGCCATGAGCCTTATGACCACCGTCAGCACCATCAAGCACTATGATGCCGGCACCCCCATAAGCTACGGGGGCACCTTCGTCACGGAGCGGCGCACCCGCATGGGCGTACTGCCCATCGGCTATGCGGACGGGCTCCTGCGGTGCCTCTCCGGCCGCTTCTCCTTCTGGACGGCGGGGGGACAGGCTCCCCAGCGGGGCAGGATCTGCATGGATATGTGCATGGCGGACCTGACGGGGCTGGATAAGGTGAACCTGGACAGCCGGGTGGAGGTCTTCGGGCAGCACAACAGCCTGGACGAGCTGGCCCGGACCGCCGGCACCATCCCCTATGAGCTCCTGTGCTCCGTCTCAAAGCGGGTGCCCCGAGTGTACGTGGACTGAAAAACAGCATAAAATGCCATGAGGAAATTTTTCCGCCGTGAATAAAGCTCCTCATTTGTGAAAGAATTATAGAGACCGGTTACATATTCAAAACTCAGTATGTGCCGGAAACTATATTTCGGAGAGTGAAACCTTGTGGCACCGACTGTGAAACGCGGAGACATCTACTACGCAGACCTGAGCCCCGTGGTGGGCAGCGAGCAGGGAGGCATGCGCCCCGTTCTCATCGTGCAGAACGACACCGGGAACCGCCACAGCCCCACGGTCATCGCCGCCGCCATAACAAGCCGCCTGGGCAAGGCCCGGCTTCCCACCCATATCGAGCTGGAGGCCAAGAGTAACGGCCTGGCCAAGGATTCCGTTGTGCTGCTGGAGCAGATCCGCACCATCGACAAGCGCCGCCTGCGGGAGCGCATGGGCAGAGTTGACGAGAGCCTTATGCCCCGGATAAACGACGCCATTGCAGTGTCCTTCGGCCTGTGAGGCCCCTAATCTGACATTCTCCCGTCCCCCGGAGGGGGGACGGGATCGGAGGTAATACATATGACACGTAAGCAGATAGTTCTGGTGGTAGTGCTGGTCATCGCCGCCGCTGCCATCTCCGCCGGCATCACCGCCTGGGCCGCCGGCACCTACGGCACCCGCACGGACCCCCTGGTGACTCTCTCCTACCTGGATGAGACCGTCCGCCCGGAGGTCATGGAGTACATCGACAAGCTGGTGGCCGAAAAAAGCCAGGAGATGGAGGCCCTGCTGGATGAGAAGGTTGCAGAGCACAGCACTCCGGCGGAGCCTGAGCTGGTGGACCAGGGCTACAAGGACACGGTCATCAGCCTGACCCCCGGCCAGATAGTGGTCTGCCAGGTGGGCGTGGAGATTATGCCCCGGGTGGGCACCGTGGAATCCTGGGGGGAGAACAGCCCCCGGCTCATTGACGAGTCCACTCACGAGGCCGTGACCGGCGCCGGAGTCCAGCTCCAGAAAAACCACTTGTACATGGTCACCATCAAGAATAACGGCTTCAAAGCCACCTCCAACGCCAAGGTCATCATCAAGGGCGATTACGAAATAAGATGAATATGCGCTCCCCGGCCCTCATATTATGGGCCGGGGGTGTTTTTTATGCGGGTTTTGGACAGCAGCGGCCGGGACGCCGGGGAGATATGCCGACAGGAGGCCGGACTCTACACGGTTTTTTCGTACCGGGGGCCATTGCAGCCGGAGGTCTGCCGCCTCTGGCTCACAGGCGGGGACGGGAGTTTCCCCCTGGGCGTTCCCACCCCCGGAGGCGGGGGCCTGACTCTGGAAAAAAGGCTCAGCCGGAAAACCGTCCGGCCCTGGACCGGCGCCCTGCTCCTGCCTCTGGACGCCCAGCCCGGGCAGGAGGAGAAGCCGGAAAAGCCCGGCAGGCTCCTTATCCGGTTCCCGAAAACGCTCCGGGCGCCCCGGGGCGTTCACAATAAATTTACATAAATTACGGAAATATGGATTTTTACACTTTACAGCGGGGATTTTTTCATATATAATGACTCTGAAGTATGCGAAAGGGGGGCGTCTGCCATGGATCTTAACGATTACACAAGAAAGTTCGATATTGTTGACAGGAAGCTGGGCACCAAGGAGATCATGGCCTCCGTCTATGACTCCCTGAAGCTGAAGGGGTATGACCCCATCAACCAGATTGTGGGCTACATCCTCTCTGAGGACCCCACCTACATCACCAACTACAATAACGCCCGGGCCCTTATCTGCCGCATCGACAGAGATGAGCTGCTCCACGAGCTGGTGGAGAGCTATCTGGAGAAGTGAGAATGGGGCCCGCCGGAAAAACCCGGCGGGCTGTTTCTCGCTGACCGGCACCGTCAAGCTGGTGGTTGTTTTCACGATTTTCAAAAAAATAATTTCCGCGCTTGACATAATTTTCCTTTTTTTGACAGGCTCCAGCTCCCGAAAAGCACAATATTTTGGCGGGTTCCGGGGTTTTTGCTTCCACATTTTGGGGTTTACATTTTCTTTTGTCATTTTGGCCCCAATCCGGTCCCGGGGCTTGACAACTGCGCTTTTCCGTGATAAAATTTAGATACTTTTTGGAGGGAAGGGATGATTTTGCCCTGAGCTCCGGAAGGAGGAACCGCCTTTGGCACAGGCCAAAAAGAGCGAGGGCCTGATCTACAAGGGCCGCCCGCTCCGCCGTAACGGCAACATTCTCTATTACGGCAGCATGAATGACAAATACATCATCATGCTCCAGATCCTGGAATCGAAACCGGTGGGTGATATTCAGGTCGCATCCAAGGTGTCCGTCCAGCTCCAGCTGACAGACCCCGATATCCGCAGTCGTGACAGGATCATGAAAAAGACGGAAAAGCCCGGCCTTTACGCCGCCATTGACGTGGCGGAGGTCTGGCTCACCAGAGCCCTGGCAGCCGGCTGAATAAGCCAACACTAAAGAGAGAGGGTTAATCCTATGAGCTTGAAGAAGACCGTCGCAGTCCTGCTGGCTGCGGCCTGCCTCCTGTCCTGCGCAGTTTTCGCCGTTGCTGACGGCGAGCTTGCCTACGGAGCCGCCACTGTGAATGCCTCTTCGCTGAACATTCGCTCCGGCCCTTCCACCGATTCCACCAAGCTTGGCTCCATTCCCCGGAATGAGCGCCTGGTCATCCTGGACAAGGGCGACGGCACCTGGTATCACATCAACTATCAGGGCATTGAGGGCTATGTGCACTCTGACTACCTGAAGGACGTTCTCACCGTGGAGAACTTCTCCGCCTCCGGTGAAGTCACCGGCGACGGGGTCCGCCTCCGCTCCAAGCCCTCCACCGAGGGCAAAAACCTGGGCGCCTATCCCAAGGGCACCAAGGTCGTGCTGACCGGCATCAACAACGGCTGGTACAAGCTGAACATCGACGGCACCATCGGCTACATGCGTTCCGATTACGTGAAGATCACCGGTCCTGCCTCTGCTGTCAGCAATCCTTCCACCGGCACCAACACCCCCGGCTCCGGCTCCAATGAGGGCACCTCTACCCCCATTAACGTCACCGTCGGTGAGGGCGAGGCCAGCGAGAAGGGCCAGAAGATTGTTGACCTGGCACTGAAGTTCGTTGGTTACGATTACGTCTACGGTGCAGAGAGCCCCGAGGATGGGTTTGACTGCTCCGGTCTTACCTGGTATTGCTACGGGCAGTTCGGCTACAAGCTGGAGCGCCGGGCTTCCATGCAGCAGAAAAAGAACGGCACCACAGTCTCCAAGTCCAAGCTTAAGGTTGGCGACCTGGTGTTCTTCTCCTCCAACGGCGAGTCTGTCACGCACGTTGGCATCTACATCGGCGACGGCAAGTTCGTCCACGCCGCCAACTCCACCGCCGGCGTCATTATCTCCGACCTGAACAGCGCTTATTACACCAAGTGCTGGTTTGGCGCCAAGCGCATTGTCTGACCGGTTCCGAAAAACTGAGCCCCGACCGATTCGGTCGGGGCTTTTTTTACCTTATGAGCACCAGAATGAGGCCGTAGATGACCCCGGCCACGGTGCCGAAGGTTATGACCGGCCCGGCAATGGCGAACATCTTCACCGCCGTGCCCGTCACGTAGCCCTCCGCCTTGAACTCCAGAGCCGGAGCCACCACGGAGTTGGCAAAGCCCGTTATGGGCACCAGGGTGCCGGCGCCGGCTATCCGGGCAATGCGGTCGTAGATCCCCAGGCCCGTCAGCACCGCCCCCAGGAAGATGAGGGCCACGCTCTGGGCCGTTCCGACAGCCTGGCTGTCCAGGCCGAAATACCGGAACAGGCTGCCCAGGGCCTGGCCCAGGGCGCAGATGCCTCCGCCGAACAGGAAGGCCATTAGCATATCCTTTCCGATAGGCGAGTCCGGGCTCTTCCCGTCCACGTAACGGCTGTACTCTTTTTTAGTCACAAAAACACCGCCTTTCCGGCTTATTCTGTCCGGGAAAGGCGGTAATTATTCACTTTTCTTCCTCTAAATCCTTGATGGGCACCGTCACGTCCAGGCCCGTAAAGCCCTCGCCCATGATCTCGTTGGCGGAGAGGAGCACCACGAAGGCGTCCGGCGCATATTGGCGGATAACGTCCTTCATATCGTACACCTGTCTGAAGGACACCACGCAGATTATCATGTTCCGCTCCTGCTTGGAGTACATGCCCCGGGCGGCCACCAGAGTGGAGCCCCGTCCGATGCGGTCGTTGATTTTTTCGGAGAGCAGGTCGGCGTCCGCCGTGGTGATTATCTGGAACATATAGGCCTTGTTCAGGCCGTTGATGGCAAAGTCCGTCACGTAGGAGCAGCAGAAAACGGAGATCCCGGCGTAGATGGCGCTGTCAAACTCCTTGAAGGTGATGGCGGACAGGATGATGACCACCACGTCCACGATGAAGACGAAGGTGCCCAGACTCAGCACCCGGAATTTCGTCACCAGGAGCCTGCCCAGCAGGTCGCTGCCGGAGCCGGAGACCCGGCCTCGGACCAGGACGAAGGCCGCCAGACCGTAGAGGATGCCGCCGCAGACTGCCGCCATGAGCTTGTTGTTCGTCAGGGTGGGCAGGAAGGAAAGGGCGTCCGTGAAGACCGAGAAGGCCACGGTGGAAATGAGGGCAGAGAGGGTGTACTTGGCTCCCTCCACCTTGAAGGACCAGATGAACACCGGTATGGACAGGACGAACACCACGGTGCCCACGCTGACCGGAATCAGGCGGCTCACCACCAGGCCCAGGCCGCCGAAGCCCCCGGCGGCGATGTCGTTGCCCGCCAGGAACAGGTCAAAGCCCAGGGCAAAGAGCAGATTTCCCACGATAAGGTGCAGATATTCCCCCGGCGTGCCGATGTTTTTCTTCATTTTATTATTCTCTCCCCGAATGTTGTAATCAGCCGTGCTGCTCCCAGGAGCCCCAATCCCAGGAGGAAGAACCCGATTGCCGTGAGAAAAACG
>JAFPTE010000014.1 GCA_017400415.1 Oscillospiraceae bacterium | reverse complement strand
GTGGAGCCCAGCTCGATGCCGAGAGCGGTCTTTTCCATTTTCATTTCTGCGTCACCTCACAGGTTGGCCTTTATCCTGGCTATCATCTCGTTGTACTCGCTGTCGGTAAGGTAAACCCGTCCCGGGTTCATGGCGAAGACGCCGCCCCACTCGAATCCATCCCTGTACTTGGGCACCAGGTGGAAGTGCAGGTGGCAGCCCGTGTCGCCGTAGGCGCCGTAGTTCACCTTGTCCGGGCGGAAGGCGGCGTGGATGGCCCGGGCGGCCCTGGCCACATCCTCAAAGAAGGCCTGCCGGTCCTGGGCGCTTATGTCCGTCAGCTCGCTGACGTGGTCCTTATAGGCCACGATGCAGCGGCCCGGGTGGCTCTGCTCCTTGAAAAGAATCAGCTGGCTTACGGAAAGGTCGCAGATTTTGATGCCGAAGGCGGCAAGCTTTTCGCCGCCGGCGCAGTAGCCGCAGTTTTCGTCTCTCATTTCAGCTTCCAGATAAGGTCCTTGACGAGAAGCTCGTCCTCCAGCTTCTCGGGGGTGGTGTCGGCGCCGATGTGTACAAACTCGATATCCATAATCCGGGCCCAGTCACGGAGCATTTCGGCGTCCACGTCGTAGGAAAGCACGGTGTGGTGTGCGCCGCCGGCGGTGATCCAGCACTCAACTCCGGTGGCCAGGTCCGGCAGTGCCCGCCACATGACCCGGGCAACAGGCAGGTTGGGCATGGGCATAATGGGCTTCACGGCCTCGATATCCTGGCAGATGAGCCTGAGGCGGCCGCCCATGTCGATAAGGCTGGCCACAACGCCGGCTCCGGCCTTGCCCTCAAACACCAGACGGGCGGGGTCCTTTTCGTTCATGCCGATGCCCAGGTGGTGGGTCTCAATCCGGGGCTTTCCGGCGGCCAGGGAGGGGCAGACCTCCAGCATATGGGCGCCCAGGGAGTACTCGCTTCCGGGCACCAGGTGATAGGTGTAATCCTCCATGAAGGCAGAGGCGCCGTTTCCGTCCTGACCCATGGATTTCATGATGGCGGTCATGGCGGAGACCTTCCAGTCGCCCTCGCCGCCGTAGCCGTAGCCCTGGCTCATCAGGTGCTGGCTGGCAAGGCCCGGCAGCTGCTCCATGCCGTAAAGGTCCTGGAAGGTGTTGGAGAAGGCCCTGCAGCCCTCCCGGTCCATCATCCTCTTCATGGCTATCTCTTCCCGGGCCTGGTAGCGGATGGCCCGGATGTTGTCCGTGGCGATATCGTACTGGGCGGCATACCCTGCGCAGAGAGAGTCGATCTCCGCCTCGGTGACCTTGTCCATCTCCTTCACCAGGTCCCCGACGGCCCAGGTGTTCACCTGCCAGCCCAGCTTGATCTGGGCCTCGACCTTGTCGCCCTCCGTGACGGCAACCTCACGCATGTTGTCGCCGAAGCGCATGACCTTCATGTTCCGGCTGGTCTCCACGCCTACGCAGACCCGCTGCCACTTGGCCAGGCGGCGCAGCACATCCTCATCCTGCCAGTAGCCGGCGATTATCTTCCGGGGCTTCCGGAGCCGGGCGCCCATGAAGCCGTGCTCCCGGTCACCGTGGGCGGCCTGGTTCAGGTTCATGAAGTCCATGTCGATTTCCTCGTTGGGAATCTCACGGTTGTACTGGGTGGCCAGGTGGCACCAGGGCTTCTGCAGGTCCCGGAGCCCGTCCAGCCACATCTTGCTGGGGGAGAAGGTATGGCACCAGGTGACGATGCCCAGGCAGGAGGTATCGAAGTTGGCCTGGCGGACGATTTCCCTGATTTCGGAATTGGATTTTGAGGTGACCTTGTAGATGAGGGGGTAGGGCAGGGACTTGCTCATCTTCTCCGCCATCTCGGCGGCACGGTCAGCCACGGTGCGGAGAACGTCGTCTCCGTAAAGGGTCTGAGAGCCGATCACGAACCAGAAAACTTTTTCATTCATTGAACCATCTCCTTTCTTTGGCATACTTTCCCCGCTATTATACATTTAACAGGGCCGGATTTCAAGGATTTTTGCCTGATTTGATTGATTCCGTACATAAATTTAAAGGGGCCGGAGGCAAAAAGCCTCCGGCCCCGGAAAAAAGGTCAGATCAGGTTCTTTTCGGTCCCGGAATCGAACAGATGCATAAGCTCCGGCCGGAAGCTGAAGCAGATGTCCGTGCCCGCCGGGAAGATGGTGCTTATCTGGGTGGTGGGCACCACGGCCACTACGTCAAGGCCGTTTGTGTTCATATGGATGTGGAGCTCGCTGCCCATCATCTCGGTCACGTCCACCTTTGCGGGGATGCCGTTTTTCATGTCCACCGTCATATGGACCGGGCGGACGCCCACGGTGATTTCCCTGTCGCCTATGCCGTTTGCGGCAAGGCCTCTGTTCTGCTCCTCACTGAGCTCGAAGGTCTTGCCCAGGAGGGTGACCGTATATTTCCCGCCCTGCTTCTTAAGGCTGCAGCCCGGGAAGAAGTTCATTACCGGCATGCCGATAAAGCCCGCCACGAAGAGGTTTGCCGGGTGATTGAACACCTCCTGGGGGGTGCCGATCTGCTGAATGAAGCCGTCCCGCATGATTACGATGCGGTCGCCCAGGGTCATGGCCTCGGTCTGGTCATGGGTAACATAGATGAAGGTGGTGTTGATTCTCTGGCGGAGCTTGATTATCTCGGCCCGCATCTGGTTGCGGAGCTTGGCGTCCAGGTTTGAAAGAGGCTCGTCCATCAGGAAGACCTTGGGGTCCCGGACGATGGCTCTGCCTATGGCCACCCGCTGGCGCTGACCGCCGGAGAGGGCCTTGGGCTTACGCTCCAGGTACTGGGTGATATCAAGAATTTCGGCGGCCTCCCGGACCTTTCTGTCTATCTCCGCCTTGGGGAGCTTCTTGAGCTTCAGGGAGAAGGCCATGTTCTCATAAACAGTCATGTGGGGGTAAAGGGCGTAGTTCTGGAAGACCATGGCAATGTCCCTGTCCTTGGGGGCCACGTCGTTAACCAGCTTCCCGTCGATGTACAGCTCGCCGCCGGAGATATCCTCCAGGCCGGCCACCATCCGCAGGGTGGTGCTCTTGCCGCAGCCGGAGGGGCCTACCAGGACGATGAATTCCTTGTCCTTTATGTCCAGGCTGAACTCCTGAACCGCCACGACGCCCTCATCCGTTATCTGGAGATTGACCTTTTTCTCCTCCGGGGCGTCCTTCCTGGGCTTTTTCTTCTTCTCCTCGCCGCCTGAATAGGGATATACCTTCTTGATGTTCACGAGACGCACTTCTGCCATACTCTGAGCCGCAGCGGCGCTGCCTCCGCAATACGCCGCCTCACGCCCGGCTGTGCCGCAGCGCTTTTACGGCAGGTCTCCACACTGCCGCACCGCCGGCCCGGCGGATGTTTTTTCCTCCTTTTTGTTTCCTTGCGGCGCTATTTTGTGGAGTAGACGCCGCAGGCGAGAATATGGGCGCATAACGCACCTTCATGTGTGCATTATACACCCAATTCCCGCCTGTGTGAAGAGGTTATTTGGTTATTTTACAGATTTTCGTTCTTGATGGACTCCACAAGGCTCCTTTTTCTGAGCTTCGATGTGGAGTAAAGCATGGTGAGGAACACCACCAGAAAGACGCTGCCCACGGCTATGAGCACGCTGTGGACGGGCAGATAGAAGCCCCGCTCTCCCACGTTCCCGGCGGCCTGGTAGATAAGGAAGGTCACGAGAACGGACACGGGTATGCCCCAGAGCAGGCCCTTGAAGCCGTAGATAAGGCACTCATAGTTCATCATCCGCATAAAGCTCCTGTGTCCCATGCCCACGCTGAGCAGCACCGCCAGCTCCCGCTCCCGCAGGGCGATGGAGGTGGAGATGGTGTTGAAGACGTTTGCCAGGGCGATAAGGGAGATGAGGATTATGAAGCCGTAGGCGAAGACGTTCACCACCGTTACCAGCATGCGGATGCTCTCCTTCTGGGCCATCAGGTCCTGGAGCCGGCCGGAGGGCAGGTCCAGGCTCTTCAGAACATCCTTCATCCTCTCCGCTGCACCGTTGTGGTCGCTGGCCTTGAAAAAGAAATAGGTGGCGCTGGGCTGACCGGAGACAATGGAGCTCATCATGGAGTAGGGGGCCGCCATAAGGAAGCCCTGCCTTGTAAGGCCCATGGGTATCTCCTTAAGCTCGCCGGCCACGGTGAGGGTCCGGCGGACCTGGGCGGGCACAAAATTCTCGCCGCCCTCCTCGGCCCCGGAGTAATCGTAATCGAGGGTCTCCACTTCGGCAGGGAAGGACCGGAAATACCTGAGGGTGATGTACCTGTATGTGCCGTCGGACTCATACTGGCGGAAGAGGCCCTCGTTATTCACAAGAGCCATGGGCTGGGTGTAAAAGGGCGCCGGGTCAATGCCGTTTTTGCGGCACAGGGCGTCAAAGAAGCTGTCCTGTATAAAGGCGATGTCGGCGGTGAGTTCGGCGCTGCCGTCGTCATCGGTCAGGTCTGCCCAGATGAAGGAGCTTTTCAGGCTGTCGCCGGCCTGGTCCGGGGAAATGATGACGCTGAGGCCGTCCCGGTCGGCGTAATAGCCCTCCGTTATCCCCTCCACCGTCAGGGCCTTCAGAAGCCCCTCCGGATCGTCCCGCTCATTGCGGGAGTCCCAGAACACCAGGTCCGCCCCGGAGTCGGAGGAGTTGGCCATGTCCACCGTGTCCGTCAGGTAGGCGCAGAAGGAGGAGGCGGAGATGAAGAGCACCACGCTCATGAAAAGGCTGACGACCGTGGCCCGGTAGCCCTTCCGGTTCCGCCTGAAGTTTTTCGCAGCCAGACTGCCCTCGAAGCCGAAGAGCTTTTCCGTGAGCTT
Organism: Oscillospiraceae bacterium; assembly: GCA_017400415.1. GTDB lineage: Bacteria > Bacillota > Clostridia > Oscillospirales > Oscillospiraceae > RUG626. The sequence continues at coordinate 6,887 of JAFPTE010000014.1, read as the reverse complement.
TGAGGTCTTCACATCCCGGGCGGTGACCTTCACGTCGCCCTGCTGTCTTATGGCGGCCATGGGCGCCACGTGCATGGCCCGGGCGGCGGGGATCCAGGCGGCAATAAGGGTGGTCACCAGGCACACGGCGGCGGCTATGGCCAGGTATCCCGGGTGGAGCACCAGACCTATCTGGGCACCGGAGTCGGCGCCCAGGCTCATGAAGCCCGCAAAGGCGTCCCGCAGGCAGAAGAGGGTTATGCCGATGCCGGCGCAGCCCACAATAAGGCCCAGAGGAATGCCGATCGCCGCCAGAATAAGGGCCTCGTAGAGCACCGCACCCCGGATCTGGGCGTTGGTGGCGCCGATGGATTTGAGGATTCCGAACTGCCTTGTGCGCTCCGACACGGAGATGGAGAAGGAGTTGTAGATAAGGGAAATGGAGCCGAAGGCCACCAGGCCCATGAGTATGGCCGCAAAGCCGTACAGGGCGGACATGTACGTGCTGGAGCCGAAGGAGCCGTAGAACATGAGCAGGGTGCCGTGGATGGAGAAGGAGCGGGTGGAGATTTTGTCCAGTACCCGGTAGGTGAAATCCGTCACGTTGTCGTTGTCGTGCCATTTGGTTATGACACGGTAGGTGGTCTCATAAGCCGAGCCGGGCTCGTGGACCGTCTCGCCGGAGACGAAGTCCGGGTCCGCCTTTATTATGGCAATATCCTCCTCCGTGGGGCCGTAGAAGGCCACGTGCCAGTTGCCGGACCGGGCAATTTCGGAGTTTATGAGGAACTGCTGGCCGGAGTAGGCCCCCTCAATGACGGCGGTCAGCAGGGCCATGGAGAGGACGATGCCGATGATGGTCACGAAGGTCCGGGTCCGGTTTTTCAGAAGGGCGGAGCGGGTGTACCTGTGCAGTATGTTCATGCTCTGGGCCTCCCGACCTTCTCGTCCCGGGTGATGCGGCCGTCCTCAATGGCGATTATCCGGTCCGCCTGGAGGGCGATGTTCTCGTCGTGGGTGATGATGATGGTGGTCTGGCCGTACTTCAGGTTGGACTGCCGCAGAAGCTCAACTATCTCCCGGCTGTTTTTGGAGTCCAGGTTGCCGGTGGGCTCGTCTGCCAGCACCACCGCCGGGGCGTTCATCAGAGCACGGCCGATGGATACTCTCTGCTGCTGGCCGCCGGAGAGCTGGTTGGGCAGGGCCTTTTCCTTGCCGCGAAGGCCCAGATTTCCAATGAGCTCGTCAAGCCGCTTCTGGTTTATGGGCCGCCGATCCAGACTCACGGGCAGGGTCATGTTCTCCACCACGTTCAGAACGGGGATGAGATTGTAAAACTGGTAGATGAGCCCCACCTGCCGCCGGCGGAAGATGGCAAGCTCCTCCTCGTTGGCGGCGAAGACGTCCGTGCCGTCCAGAAAGACCTTGCCGGAGGTGGGCCGGTCCACGGCGCCCAGAATGTGGAGCAGGGTGCTCTTGCCGGAGCCGGAGGGGCCGATGATGGCCACGAACTCCCCCTTCTGCACGGAGAAGCTCACTCCGTCCAGAGCCCGGACCTGGTTTTCGCCCTGGCCGTAGGTTTTTGTGAGATTTTCAACTTTTATAAGTTCCATGAGAATACCTCCCTTTTGTTTTCCGGTGCCATCATAACACACGAAAGTGACAATTCGGTGACTTTAATGAAATCTTAAGAAAACTTTTTTAAAACAGAAAACTCTTGCTTTCCCGGCAAAATCAGGTAAAATGTAAGCACAGGAACAAAGGAGGAGAATACCATGAACGAAATTATAACAAAGCGCAACGAGCTGCTGGCGGCGAAGGTCATGAAGGGCCTGGAGAGCCGCAATATGTCCGCCTACTGGGCAAGGACCAGGGAGGAGGCCCGGGAGATCGCCCTGTCCCTTATCCCCGGCGGCGCCTCCGTCACCATGGGCGGCTGCACCAGCGCCCGGGAAATCGGCCTTGTGGACGCCCTCCGGGGGGAGGATTACAACTTCATCGACCGGGACACCTATGAGGACAAGCGGGCTGCCATGCTGGCGGCCTATGACGCCGACGTGTTCCTCACCAGCTGCAACGCCATGACCCAGGACGGCGTCATGGTGAACATCGACGGCAACGCCAACCGGGTCTCCGCCATCGCCCAGGGGCCCAGAAAGGTCATCTTCATCGTGGGCATGAACAAAATCGCCGACGATATCGACGGGGCCATGAAGCGGGCCCGGAACGTGGCCGCCCCCATCAATGCCCAGCGCTTCGGCCTTTCCACCCCCTGCGCCAAAACCGGCGCCTGCATGAACTGCAAGAGCCCGGACACCATCTGCTGCCAGTTCCTTATAACCCGATTCTCCCGGCATCCGGGCAGAATCCACGTCATTCTTGTAAACGACTCCCTGGGCTTCTGAAAATCCCTCTTGTGTATGGGGCGGGGCCGTGGTATACTATATATGGTACCAAACCCTGTCCGAAAGGAGGAAAGGGCAATGAAAAAAGTAATGCTGGTCTTCGGAACAAGGCCGGAGGCCATAAAGATGTGTCCCCTGGTGAAGGAGCTGAAAAGCCGCCAGAATGTTCAGACTCTGGTCTGCGTCACCGGGCAGCACAGGGAGATGCTCCGCCAGGTACTGGAGGCCTTCAGCGTAAAGCCGGACCGGAATCTGGACATAATGCGTCAGGGCCAGACCCTGTTTGACGTGACGGAGCGGGTCATGGAGGGCGTGAAAAAGGTCCTGGCAGAGGAGAGACCGGACGTTATGCTGGTCCACGGGGACACCACCACCACCTTCGCCGCCGCCCTGGCGGCCTACTACATGAACGTGCCCATCGGCCACGTGGAGGCGGGCCTGCGGACCTACGATATCCGGGCTCCCTACCCGGAGGAATTCAACCGACAGGCCGTGGGAATCCTGGCAGACTACAACTTTGCGCCGACCCCCACCGCCCGGGATAACCTTATCCGGGAGGGGAAGCGGCCTCAGACCGTTTTCGTCACCGGCAACACAGCCATTGACGCTCTGGGCACCACGGTCCGCTCAGACTTCTCCCACCCGGAGCTGGAGTGGGCCAAGGGCTACCGGCTGGTCATTCTCACCGCCCACCGCCGGGAGAACTGGGGTGAGCCTTTGCGCCACATCTTCCGGGGCATCCGCCGGGTGGTGGAGGAGCTTCCGGACGTGAAGGTCCTGTACCCCATCCACCTTAACCCCCTGGTGCGCCAGGCGGCGGAGGAGACCCTCCGGGGCTGTGACCGCATAAGGCTGGTGGAGCCCATTGAGGTGGTCACCTTCCATAACTTCCTGGCCAGGTCCTACATGATTCTGACAGACTCCGGCGGCATCCAGGAGGAGGCGCCGAGCCTGGGCAAGCCCGTCCTGGTCCTGCGGGACGTGACGGAGCGGCCGGAGGGCGTGGCCGCCGGCACCCTGAAGGTCATCGGCACCCGGGAGGAGGACGTCTATCGGGAGTTTCGGACCCTTATGACCGATGAGGCCGCCTATGACGCCATGAGCCGGGCGGAAAACCCCTACGGCGACGGCCTGGCCTCCCGGAGGATTGCGGATATTCTCATTTACGGCAAAGCAAAGGTATAAAAAGCGGAGAGGCAGTTTTGCCTCTCCGTTTTACAGTCTTGCCATTATTCTGGGCCCGTTGAGCCGGAGCCACCGCCGGTGGGTATCGTAGTCCGGCATGGCGGTGCGGACCAGGGCGTAGAACCGGGGGGAGTGGTTCAGCTCCCGCAGGTGGCACAGCTCGTGGACCACCACGGAGTCGATGACCTCCGGGGGCGTCAGCATAAGGAGCAGGTTGAAGTTAAGGTTTTTCTTTGAGGAGCAGCTGCCCCACTTGGTCCTCTGGGCCTTTATGGTGACCCGGGAGTACTCCAGCCCCAGCCTCCCGGCCCAGTAGGCCGCCCGGCCGGGGATATAGTCCTTTGCCTTCTGCCGCAGCTCACTGATTTCCCCATCCGTCAGCTTGGGGGGCAGGTCCCCCAGGCCGTATTTCTGCCGCTGGGCCTCCATCCAGTCCCGGCGCTCCGCAATGAAGGCCCGGATCTCCCGCTCCGGCATGCGCAGGGGCACCCTGGCCCGGAAGGTCCCCTGGGGCCCCAGCTCCAGAAGGAGGGTCCTCCGCCGGGAGCGGATAACCTCAACACCGTCAATGACCATCAAATCACCTCCCGGATATTTTACTCCCCCCGGTCCCCATTGACAAGAGGGGAAGGGAGGCTTTATAATGGATAAAAAACAGAGGAGGCGCAACTATGGATAAAAAAGCCATGTACAAGCTGAGCTACGGCCTCTTTGTCGTCACCGCCCGGGTGGGGGACAAGGATAACGGCTGCATCACCAACACGGTCCAGCAGGTGACCACCACCCCGAACGTCATCTCGGTTGCCGTCAATAAGCAGAATCTGACCCACGATATGATAGTCCGGTCCGGGAAGTTCAACGTCTCCGTCATCAGCCAGGAGGCGGATTTTGAGCTCTTCCGCCGCTTCGGCTTCCAGTCCGGCCGGGACGTGGACAAGTTTTCCGGCTGCAATTACGCCTGGCGTCTGCCCAACGGCATCATGTACTGCGCCAAGGGCACCAACGCCTTCATCTGCGCAGAGGTGAAGAGCTCCCTTGACCTGGGCACCCACACCCTGTTTCTGGCGGAGGTGACGGATATGGAGGTCCTGGATAAGGCCCCCAGCGCCACCTATGAGTATTACCAGGCCCACATCAAGCCCAGGCCCGAGGCCGTAGGCAGGACCCCGGAGGGCAAGACCGTTTGGCGCTGCCGCATCTGCGGCTATGAGTACGTGGGGGAGGAGCTGCCGGAGGACTTCATCTGCCCCATCTGCAAGCACCCTGCCTCAGATTTTGAAAAGGTAACACAGTGAAAAAAGCGGAGAGCTCATGGAGCTCTCCCTTTAATATGGCGACAAGAGTTTTTTAATTGTTTTTGCCGGAGCTTTGCCCCGGCAAAAACACCTTGAGGCGGCTGCGGAGCACCGCCCTTGCGCCGACCAACGAGGCCGACCCTGGCCGAGGCGATGGAGCGCAAGTCTCAAATTGAAGCCCAGCGCAGCGGGTTCAATTTGAAGTCTGTCGACCTTGTCGACAGACTATAGCGGAGAGCTCATGGAGCTCTCCGCTTTTTCCGCACGTGGCGGACTATGAGGAAGATTATGAGGGCAAGGATAAGAAGCGGGATTATGATTGCCAGGGCGAAGACAATACGCACGGCGGCGGCCAGATCCAGCACCTGACCCACCACAGGCAGGGCCGTGTCATAGGTCAGAGCGTTGGCGGGACCGAAGGAGGCACGCCAGAGGGTTTTCCCGTTTTCCTCCCCCAGCTTTTCCAGAGCCGTGATTCTGGAGGAGTCCAGGTTGCAGGCGGGCCTGGCGTAGGAGACCATCTCGTACATGCTGCGGGCGTTCACCGGGTAGTCCATGACCGCCCCGAAGGGGAAGACAAAGCCCACATCCAGTGGAAAGGTGGGGATATGGGGTGACCGGAGCCACCAGCTGCCCGCTTCCCCCTTGAAGTACGCCACCCGGTCCCGGTTCTCCCCCAGACCGTAGGCGGCTTTCGTCGCCTCTTCAACGGAGAGAATGAACACCCTGTCACCCTGCAGGACCTCCGGCGCCGGGTCAAAGTCCACGGTGCCGTTTGCTGCCCCGGGCAGTGGAACGGAGAAGCCCGGGATCACTATGGCGTCGTCGCTCTTCCAGGTGGGGATAAGGGCCGCAGCCTCAGCCTCGGAGAGGTATTTTTCCGGAAAAGCCTCGCACCACAGCTGAATATCGCTGCCCCGGTAATCCGTCACGCCGGGGTGGCTTTTTGCGTACTCATCTCCCCGGTCGGAGAAGGAGACGCTCACGTCCCCGATGTCCCGGAACACCAGGGGACCGCCGCTCTCGGAGCCCACCAGGCTCAGGGAGAGAAGAAGCATGCCCTCCCCGCCGGTGCTTGTGTGCTCCGGGTCCAGAACTATCCAGCGGCCGTCGAAGCCGGAGGCCTCGTCCGGGGTGCCGAAGCAGAGAATATCCCCGGCCTTTATTTCCTCCGGAAGGGCCAGTGCCGGCAGACAGGAGCTTATCAGAAGCGCGCAGAGAATGAGAATTATTGCTTTTTTCATTTTCATCACCTGCACGCAGTTTAAGGCAAAAGAAAAAAGGACGCAATTTCCGAAATTGTACTTGCGTACTGATAATGGACAGATTATAATAATTATACGGAAACTGAACACATTTAAGGAAGTGTCAAGATGGCTGAAGATATAAGGGCCCGGGCCACCCGGGCCATACTGCGCTCCGCCTTCCGGAGCCTGGCGGAGGCGGGCCGGGACGTGACCGTGAAGAGCATATGTGAGGCAGCCGGGGTCTCCCGGGCCACCTTCTACGCCCATTACCACGATATCTATGAGCTCATGGCGGAGGACGAGGGGGAGCTGCTGGGCGCCCTGGGGCTGGACGAATTCGGAAGCACCTTCATGACAGCGGAGGGCAAAAAGGAGCTCTATCTGAGGATTCTCACCCACATGGACGAAAATGAGGCCCTATATCGCTTCTATTTCTCCCACCAGGGCAATCATGACTTCTCCCTGGTCCTGCGGGATATCCTCTCCGCCGTGACGGAGGAGACAGTGCGCCGGGGGCTCTATCCCAGCCGGGAAATTGCGGGCCTCAGTACCCTGTACCACGCCTCGGGCCTTCTGCGCACCCTGCGGCAGTGGATGGATTACGGGAAGAACAAGCCCTGCACCAGGCAGGAGTATGCAAAAATGCTATCAGAGATTTCATAAGCCTCAATTAAGGTTCAGGTGATATATTGGAAAAAAGGAGGCTGATGCAATGAAGGTATTGCTGGCTGAGGACGAGAAGAGAATGAACCGGACCCTGTGCGAGCTTCTTCGGC
>JAFPTE010000257.1 GCA_017400415.1 Oscillospiraceae bacterium | reverse complement strand
GAAAGACCCTTGTGACCTACGGCTTCGGATGGGCAAGCTGGGAGCGGGAGCTTATGGGCCGCCGGGTGCGGACCCTGGCCTTCGTGCCGGAAAAGTCCGCTGCCAGAGTGCTTATAATCTCGGTAAGGGGCTCAAAACCCGGCGACAGGATATTCTGGTCAACGGACCTGGTGCTGGGAGCAGGGGACGAGCCCGGAAGGCAGGCCCGGGCAGAGCTTAAGGGCGGCGTTTTCTCCGCCCTGGGCGAAATAAGTGTCACCGCCCGGGCAAGCGCAGCGCCCATTTCCTGGAGCTGCGACCGCCGGGATATCGCCGCCCGGAAGCTCACGAAAAAGCCCGGTATTGGCGAAAACTGTGCCTTCGGGGCGGAGTACCCGGCCGGCGACCTGGTGCTGACTCTGGGGAGCGGCAGTCTGGGCGAATACGGCCCGGCGGACTATAATGAAACCGTCCTGGCCTGGGAAAGGCGGGTCCTGGGGGTGAGGATAGAGACACCCTGCAGTGCCCTGGACGACTATATGAACGGCTGGAGCCTTTACCAGGTGCTCTCATCCCGGGTCCTGGGCCGCACGGGGCTTTATCAGTGCGGCGGAGCCTTCGGCTTCCGGGACCAGCTTCAGGACGCCCTGGCCCTGACTCTCACGGAGCCGGAAACTACCCGGGCCCTGATTCTGGCAGCTGCCGGGCGGCAGTATGAGGAGGGGGACGTTCAGCACTGGTGGCACTCTCCCGGAAGCGGAGTGCGCACAAGGATCTCCGACGACTATCTGTGGCTTTGCCACGTGCTGTGCCGGTACGTGGAGCGCACCGGGGACAGGGAAATCCTTCAGGAGCAGGTGCCCTTTATATCCTCCCCGCCCCTGAGGGAGGAGGAGCACGACAGATACGAGGAGCCCGTGAGCGGGCCTGCGGCGGCCCTGAGGGACCACGCCGAAAGGGCCCTGGCCCTCTTCCGCCGCCGGGGCACCGGGCCCCACGGCCTTGCCCTTATGCTCTCCGGTGACTGGAACGACGGGTTCGACAGGGTTGGCGCCGGGGGCCGGGGCGAGAGCGTGTGGCTCACGTTCTTTGCGGCCATCGTCTTTGAGGAGATGGGCCGGCTTCTGGATAAGGAGGAGTACGGCTCTTATGCCTCCCGGCTCAAAAAGGCCGCAGCGGATACCTTCACCGGGGACCGCTTCGCCCGGGCCTATTACGACGACGGAGCCCCCATGGGCACACCGGAGAGCCCGGAGTGCAGCATAGACTCCCTGGCCCAGAGCTTTGCGGTGTTTGCAGGCATAAGGGAAAAGCAGGGGCTCGACGCCGCACTGAGGGAGCTTTTTGACCGGGAGAACAATATAGTGAAGCTCTTCACCCCCGCCTTTTCGGAGGGGGACAGGGAGCCGGGCTACGTCAAGAGCTACGCCCCGGGCTTTCGTGAAAACGGCGGGCAGTACACCCACGCCGCAGTGTGGCTTGCCATGGCGCTCATAAGAGCGGGAAGGACGCAGGAGGGCTGGCAGGTGTTGCGGGCTCTGCTGCCCGGGGACCGGGACCCGGAGGTTTACCGGGCGGAGCCCTACGTTATGGCGGCGGACGTCTATACGGCCCGGGATAATGTGGGCCGGGGCGGCTGGACCTGGTACACGGGCTCCGCCGGGTGGTACCGGCAGGCGGTCCTGGGGGAGCTCTTCGGAATCTGCCAGCGGGGCGGCAGGCTTTTCGTTGAGCCCCACATGCCGCCGGAGCTGCTGCCCGCAGCGCTCACCCTCGGAGATGACTTCAGGGTGGAGTATCTTGCTGACGGCCGGGTGCTGGTGAACGGCTCCCGGCCGGACCCGGCAGGGTACCGGAAACCATAAATTTACAATTATTTTATATTCAATCCGGAAAAAATGTAGTATAATGTGGCCTGAATAAGGGGAGAGGAGGTAAGAACATGCCCGAAACCGTATATTATGATATCGCACCGGGAGTGCATCTTGCCTGCATCCGTGACCTGAGATTCAAGACAGGCTCCATCGATATGGAGCTCTGCACCCCCCTGGAAAAGCCCCGGGCCGCCATGAATGCGGTGCTGCCCTACGTGCTCCTGCGGGGCAGTGCGGTCTACCCGGATATGGTATCCCTCCGGGGTGCCTTTGACGACCTGGCCGGCGCCCGGGTGGAGCCCGTTATCCGCAAAAAGGGAGAGAGCCACTTCATCGGCCTGTATGCGGACTTCCCGGATGAGGGCTGCGTCAGCCGTGACCAGCGCATCCCGGAAAAGGTCTGCGACCTTATGGGCCAGATCCTGCTGGCCCCTGCCACCTCCGGCGGGCGGCTGAGGCGGGACTATGTGGACACTGAGCGGGAAAACCTCATCGCCGATATTCGTGCGGAGATCAACGACAAGCGCTCCTATGCGGAGTCCAGGCTCCGGGAGATAATGTTCGACAGGGAGGCCTACGCCGTTCCCCGGATAGGCCGGGAGATCGAGGCAAAGCGCATCAGCGTGGCCACCCTTACCAAGTATTATAAAGAGCTTATGGCCACCGCCCCGGTGTACGTCACCTACTGCGGCAGCGCCGACCCCCAGAGAATGGAGCGGGCGGTCCGCTCCGCACTGGCGGCCATTCCCCGGCGCACTCTGGTGACCCCGCCGCCCACTGCCGCAAGGGCGGAAATCTGCGGCAAGACCGTCCGCTTCCGGTCCGAGACCATGGATCTGGCCCAGGCCAGGCTCTGCATGGGCTACCGGCTGGGCGAGACGAAAAACGAGGCGGCCCTGCTTGTGATGAACGCCATGCTGGGCGCAAGCCCCAATTCACGGCTTTTCCGCACCCTCCGAGAGGAGGACGGCATGAGCTACTACGTCTCCTCTTTCGCCGATAAGTACAAGGGCGCCCTGTTCATCTCCGCCGGACTGGGAAGCGAGAATATGGACAAGGCCGTGAAGACCGTGGAAGAGGCGGTTTCGGATCTGGCCCGGGGCAGCTTCACCGATGAAGAGCTCAGAAGCGCCAAGGTGTTCACCATGAACTCCATCTACACCGCCATGGACAGCCAGAGCGGCATCGTTGCCCTCCAGCTGGACAGCGACTTTTCCGGCGGCGCCCCCGGCGACCTGCTGGCGGGCCTTGCGGAGCTGGTGCGGCCGGATGACGTAATGGAGTGCGCCGAGCGGGCCAGGCTGGACACGGTTTACTTCCTGTCGGAAGGGGAGGAAGACCATGCTGAATAAGAGAGAGTATCCCTCCATAGGGGAGACGGTTTTTTATGACCGGCTGGAAAACGGCCTGCGGCTCTGCGTGGTGCCACGAAGGGGCTTCACAACAAGTCTTGCCATGCTGACGGTGGACTTCGGCAGCACGGAGAGTGCAGTAAAATATAAGGGCAAAACCATTCCGCTGCCCTCCGGCACCGCCCACTT
>JAFPTE010000256.1 GCA_017400415.1 Oscillospiraceae bacterium | reverse complement strand
GTAGATGGTGACCCAGTCGTTTTTCATGGAGATGGGTACCCAGTCGAACTCCCCGCAGAGGTCCAGCATCTTCTGTGCCTTGGCCTCATTGCCGTTCTCCCGGACCGTATCGTCGCAGCAGAGCATGAAGGCCAGGCTCCGGTACTTGTTGCCGCTGGTGACGAACTCCGCCATGGAGCTGTCGCCGGTGGAGTTGCCGAAGGACAGCACGGGCTGCTGGCCGATCTCCTGCATGATTACGGAGACCTTGTTCATCTTCAGGTTCTTCACAACGAACTCCCCGGCCAGCACCAGCTGATCCCCGTCGGCGAATACGTAGTCCAGGCCGTCGGCGCCGTTCTGGTTGTTGGAAACGATGGTCTCGTCGGAGCCGATTATCTGCCGGTTGGGTATGCCCAGGGGGGAATTGTACGCAATGCCCCGGACGATGAGCCGGTCCGTGCCGCTGACGATGTAGACCGTGAAGCCGTTTTCCTTCAGGTAGCTGACCACCTCCAGCATGGGCAGGTACCAGCCCTCCCCCCGGAGCATGCCCTCATAGCCGGGCATGGGCTGCTTCTTGAACTCCTGGATATACTCGTTGAACTCGTTCAGGGTCATGCCCGCAAAGGCGGAGGCCACTGCCCTGCCGTGGTCCACCTCCAGGCCCGCAAAGGAGGCGCCGGTCTCGTTCTGCTCCTTTATCTTGTTGGCGACCTCCCTCTCAAAGTCGGAGGCCCTGTCCTTATACTCCGGATCCTCCAGCACACGGTACTTAAGGAGGGTGTAGTCAAAATAGTTGGGGTCCGTCTCGCAGAAAAGGGTGCCGTCCAGATCGAAGACGGCGATGCGGTCCTCAACCGGTATGAAGTCCCGGCTGCCCGCATCGGTGACGGCGGCCACGTAGCTCATAAGCTCCGTCTTGGCCCGGGCCCCGTCGGTCCACAGGTTCAGAGCGTCCCCCAGGGAGGCCAGAACGGAAAGCTGCCGGAGGGCGGCCCGGGCCTCCGCCTGAGTGGCGGCCTGGCGGGGACGGAGGAAGCCCTCCGTATCCGTCAGTATCCCGGCGCCCACGGCCCACTGGAGAGGCTCGGCGGCCCAGTCCGACCAGGTGAAGGCGTCCTCATAGCTCAGAATATTGGTGCTCTCCCCTGCGGAAACGTCCATGCCCTCATGGATGGCGTATCGGTACAGCATGGCGGCCAGAGCTTCTCTGGTGACCTTGCCCTCCGGCGCAAAGCGGGAGCCGCCGATGCCCAGAACGATTTTCTCGGCGGCGGCCCAGCGGACAGCCTCCGCCCAGTCCTCCTCCTGGTCCACGTCCCTGAAGGGCATGATATAGTTTACATAAGGCTGCCCCTCCAGCTCCCATAGGCCGGAGACCACCATACGGCGGGTGGCGGGCTCATCGGGCGCCTCCCAGAGGGCGGCGGCAGGCAGGGCGGAAAGGCTCAGCACCAGCACGAGGACCAGGCAGGCGAGCCTGTATTTTGCGGTTTTCATTTGGTTTTTCTCCTTCCGGGTATTATTGCTTCCCGGATTATACCACTTTTTACCCCGTCGGAAAAGGGGCATCGGCAAAAAAGTCTGCCCGGTTGGGCTTGAATTGGCCGGACAAAAATGGTACAGTAGGGACATTGAAAACACAGGAGGAAGAAACATGCCCTTTTATCTGGGCCGCAAGGCCATAAGAAAGGTGCCCGGCACCGTTATAAAGGCCGCACCAATACCCCGTCCGGAGCTTCTGGAGGGCTTCGGCAGCCGCTCCCGGGTGGGGGAGATATGCCGCAGCTCCGGCTTTGACCGGGCCCTGCTGGTGACGGACGAGACCCTGTTCTCCCTGGGCCTCCACGAGAAGGTCACAGCCGCCCTGGAGGAGGCGGGAGTTTCGTATGATATTTTCCATGCCATAAACTCCGAGCCCACGGTCGGGATCGTGGAGGCCGGCCGGAAGGCCGCCGCAGACTTCGGGGCCCAGTGCATCATCGCCCTGGGGGGCGGCTCCGTCATGGACAGCGGCAAGATCATCGCCGCCGGGGCAAAGCACCCCCTGCTCCCCATAGGTCACTGGCTCCACAAGTTCGCCATTGCGGAGGGGGGCACCCTGCCCATGATAAACATCCCCTCCACCGCCGGCACCGGCGCCGAGTGCACCGTGGGGGCCGTTGTCATGAACGAGCACGGGGTCAAGCACTCCACCGTGGTCATCGGTCTGGACGTGAGTCACGTTATTCTGGACAGCGAGCTTATCGTGAACGCCCCCAGAGCCGTCACGGTCTGGTGCGCCGTGGACGCCCTGAGCCACGGGCTGGAGGGCCTTCTGGCGGACGTGGGCTCCACCGAGGAGGATATACACAAGAGCCGGGAGTGCGTGCGGCTCATTTTTGAGAACATCCCCCTGCTGCTTGATAATCCCCGGAACGTGGAGGCCCGGCAGGCCACCCTGCTGGCGGCCCACTACGGCGGCAACGCCATAAACACCCAGCTGGCAGGCTACGTCCACGCCTTCGCCCACTCCATCGGCGGGCTGTACCACATTCCCCACGGCAAGGCCATCGCCTACTGCCTGGTGCCCGTGGTGGCGGCCCAGGAGAGCTGGCGGTATGAGGAGCTGGCGGCCCTTGCCCTCCACTGCGGCATCGCCGGGCCGGAGGACAGCCCGGAGGCGGCCTCGGACAAGTTCATTCTGGCCCTCCGGAGGCTCCTGGAGCAGTGCGGCCTCGAAAAGGGCTGCGAGGCCCTCAGGGAGAGCGACTACGACCGGCTGACGGATATGATAGATGCGGATTCCATAAACTACTCACCCTCCAGGACCCTTTCCGACAGCGAGATAAGGATGCTCCTGGACCAGATAAGAAGGGGGTACTGATATGCC
>JAFPTE010000255.1 GCA_017400415.1 Oscillospiraceae bacterium | reverse complement strand
GTAGGACTCCCGGATGAGCTTGTTCCGGTCGTTGTACTCCCGGCGCATCTCGGCGTAGTGGCTGGTGGTGACGACGGGCTTGCCCTGGGTATCCAGGTACCGGAAGACGGTCTGGTTCCCGGCGGCGTCATACTCCCGCTCATATTTCCAGTACCCCGCCTTCAGGGCGGCGGGCTTGCCCTCGGCGTCAAAGTAGCTCTGGCTTACAAGCTTCCGGGCCTCGTTATACTCCCGGCGCTCCTCAAAGTAGATTCCGGAGTAAAGGGCAGGCCTGCCCTCCGTATCCAGATAGCGGTAAAGGGTCACGTTGCCCACCTTGTCGTACTCGTTTTCAATAACGGCATACCCGGCCTTCAGGGCCACAGGCTGACCCTGGGCGTCAAAGTAGGCGGTCCTGGTCCTCTGGGCCTTGCCGTTGTACTCATAGCGCACCTGGGCATAGCCGGAGGAGTTGGGGGCGGGCTCGCCGTTCTCGTCCAGGTACCGCTCCGTAAGGATGCTGCCCCGGCGGTCATACTCCCGCTCCAGGCCGTAATAGCCGCTGACCTTCCGGGCGGTGCCGTCCAGGTTGTAATACTCCTCCCTCAGTACAAGCCGCCGGCCGTCATAGATGCGGCTTGTGATGTAGCTGGGAGTTTCCGCAAAGCCAGCGGGCATCCGGGTGACCTTGTGCCCGCCCTCATTTACCACCTCATAGGTGAGCTTTTCCCAGGAGCCGCTGAGGCGGATGGTGATGGCGGCGCTGCCCTCCTTGTCAAATTCCTTGGCCTTCACCGCCCGGTCCGAGAGAGTGGAGGCGCCGTCGTAGGCGGTCACCAGCACTCGGCACACCGTGTCCCCCGGCTGGGCCTCCCCCTCAAAGCGGAGGTTTGCGGTCAGGGTGTACACGGAGGAGGGCAGATACTCGATGGGCCCGTGCTCAATGTCGATCTCAAAGGGGCAGTAGCGATAGAAGGTGTAACCCTGCTCCTCCAGGGCGGAAATGACCTTCTCGTCGTTAGAGTAGAGAATGTAATCCTCGCTGAGCTCCGTCACCCGGAAGCCGTGGTTGAAGAGCTCTGTGAGCCGCCGGTCGTGATTTGCAATTACCGTGGCGGTGCCGTAAGCTGAAAAGCCGTCGTCCCGGGCACCGGAGTAGGTAAGGTTCGGTATGACCTTTTTGAAGGCCACGGGCAGCTCATTGGCGTAAATGCTGGCCTCTTGAACCCCGGAGAGGCGCGATGCGAAGCTCTCCGCTTTGACGGCGGCCTTCTCCGCCCGGCTGTTTGCCAGGTAAAAGGCCCCTGCGGCGGCTATGACCGCCAGGACTGCGGCGGCAATGTGAAGCACATCCCGCCGGAAGGCCGCCCGGGCAATAAGCAGGAGGCTCAGAGCCCCCAGACCGAAGACCAGCACCAGGGCGGCGGTCTCGAAAAGGTCCCCGAAGAAGGTGATCGGTGCCAGGGCTGTGCTGATTACGGCGTAAACAGTGGGATACAGGGCGCCGAAAGCCAGAGTCCAGGCCGCCAGGAGCCCCAGCAGAACGGAGTTCTCAACCAGATTGTCTTCCCTTCTGCCCCAGTGGATGAAGCTCAGGGTCAGGAGGATTATAAGGATATTGAAGCAGTAGACCTTCCAGACGGACTGGCCCAGCAGGAGCTGATGGGCCGTAAGTGTGTTCACAAGGCCCTGCCAGAACTGGCCGCTTGTGAAGAGCAGGAGGGTGATAACGGCGGCGGCCAGACCGAAAAGGGCAATCATGCCTATCTGCCGGGGGTTGAGGCGGGACCTTTCGGCGGTGATTTCAGCCGGGGTCTCCTCCTCCCGGCGCCGGGAGTGGCGCCCCTGGGTCTGGGGCAGCTCGATGCTGGCAAAGCCGTAGGCCAGGAAGAGCATCAGCACCAGGTGGAAAATATACACCGTCAGCAGATACACGGCCAGGGGCCCCAGTATCCACAGGCTCCGGCTCCAGTCCCCCAGGTTCTTTCTGAAGACCAGGGGCAGGAAGAAGGGCACCAGGCAGAAAAGGCCCAGCACCAGTCCCCCCTCCGCAAAGCAGACCCCCAGGGAGTTGCTGAGGCCCGGGTCCCCGGCGGCCATATTGTAGGAAAGGTTGGCCACGATGGGCGCCTCGTTCATATATCCCACGCCGAAAACCGGCGCCTGAAAAAAGGTCTTGAAGGCGGCGGCGAAGTGCTCCAGGTGGGCCTTGGTGGAGCCCACGCTGGTCTCGGCCTTGGTCTGGAACAGGTACCAGATTGCAAGGACCGTAAGGCCCAGAGTGACGATAAAGCCCAGAATTCTCCACGGGCTGCGTCTTTTGAGGCAGAGCTCCCCCATCTTAAGGCAGCAGGTAGCCGCCGCCAGCATCCACCCCAGGGTGGACTGGCCCAGCAGCAGCACGAAAAGGAAAAGGGCCCACTTCCAGATTTTCCGCTGCCCCGGAGCACGGAGGAACATCTCAATGTACAGGGCGCTCATAAGGGGCACGCAGTACATGAGCTGCTCGGTGAAAAAGCCCCTGTTTGAGGGCAGGGAGATGCCGAACATATTCCTGGCAAGGCCGGAAGCGTACAGATTAAGGTAATTGTTCGTTGAAATAATGGTGCTGCGGCTGCTCCACTCCGTCAGGATGTAGTTTGACTGGGCGATATCCGGCCGGACCGTCACGGCGGCGTAGACCACAAGGTTTGCGCAGGCGATGACCGCCATGAGGTTTGAGTACTTGTAAAAAAGCTCGTGAGGCCTGCCGGAGATTTTATGCAGACGCAGGAGCACGTAGGCCAGGGACAGAAACAGGACGAAGCTCAGCAGGTACTTTCTGACGGCGGAGGGGGCCTCGCTCTTCCGCACGTTGAAGATGAAGAACACCGCCATATAGAGGAACACCGCCGCAAAAACCGGCCAGCTTCTGCCTATATCCCGGATAAAGCTCTCCCGGTACACAAGGCCGTAGATAAGTATGAGCAGGGCCGCCAGGCCGATGGCGATGAGGGTGAAGATGACCTCCGCCGAGGTGTGCCGGTAGTTTTCCGTATAGTGAAACAGGGAGTTGCACTCCACGATGACTGTGAATATGAGCACATACTCCAGAAAATCCACAAAAAGGCTTGTTTTATTTTTAACGGAGGCCGCAAGCCTCCCGGCTGCATTTTCTGTCACGTCAAGCCCTCCAAAGGCGCTGTTTTTCTAATTGTAACACAGGGCCATATGAAAAGGCAATAGCCAAGTTCAAATATAAGTGTTTATAAAATTCAATAATAAGCATTGCATTTTCCGGCTCCCGGTTGTATAATTTCCCCATAAAACAAAGAGAAACGGAGGCACCGCCATGATTTATGATTACAAAGTCACCACCGGCAAGGGTGAACAGCTGGATCTCAACACCCTTCGGGGCAAGGTCATCCTTATTGTGAACACCGCCACAGGCTGCGGCTTCACCCCCCAGTATGCGCCCATCGAGGACCTGTACAAAAAGTACCACAACCGGGGCCTGGAGATTCTGGACTTCCCCTGCAACCAGTTCGGCGGCCAGGCCCCCGGCACGGACGACGAGATCCATGAGTTCTGCACCGTCCACTACAACACCACCTTCCCTCAGATGAAGAAGATCGACGTAAACGGCCCCAACGAGCTGCCCCTGTACGCCTACCTTAAGCGCCACAGGGGCTTCAAGGGCTTCGATCCCCACCCCTACAAGGAGCTTCTGGAGGGCATGTTCGCCAAGGCGGACCCGGACTGGGACAAGAAGCCGGACATCAAGTGGAACTTCACCAAGTTCCTTGTGGACAGCCACGGCAACATCGTGGCCCGGTTTGAGCCCACGGCGGATATGAAGCGGGTGGAGGACTGCATCCGCCGCCTTCTGAAGAAGACCCCGGAGATAAAGGCCATCCGGTTCCGGGAGGGAGGCTTTGCCTCCCAGCCCTTCGCCTTCGGCGGCGAGGAGGGCCCGGAGAAGTTCGATTTCTCCGTGAAGTACCGCTCCGGCCTGACAAACTACCTTATCGACACGGGAGATGAGGTCATTCTGGTGGACACGGGCCTGCCTGAGGGCACCCCGGAGGAGTCTCCGGACGAGAAGACCGCCATCTACACCGGCCACGACATCAAGGGCTACATGGAGGCCCTGGGCGACCTGGGCTACGGCCCCGGCGACATCTCCAAGATTCTGCTGACCCATAAGCATTTGGACCACTCCGGCCTTCTGAGCCGCTTCCCCAACGCCCGCATCTTCGTAAACGAGGAGGAGTGTGACGCCGCCGAGCTTCAGGGCCTTCCCAACCTGGTGCCGGTCAAGTTCACGGACGGGGCCTACTACAACTTCCCCGCCTGCCAGAAGATCCGTGACGGGGTCTATTTCATCAGGGCCAAGGGCCACACCAAGGGCAACAGCATCGTCATCGCAGAGTCTGACGGCCTCTTCTACATGCTCCACGGGGACATCACCTACACGGACGAGGCCCTGTACGAAAACAAGCTCTCCGTGGTGTTTGAGGACCTGGCGGCGGCCAGGGAGACCCTGGACCGGGTCCGGGAGTTTGTTGCCCATCACCCCACGGTGTACCTCTCCACCCACACCCCCTCCGGCCCGGAAAACCTGGAGGGCAAGCGGATAGTGGACCTGAACAACCCCCCGGAGACCATCCCCGCCGGCGAGGTGGTATTCAGGACCGCCTCCGGCAAGTACGTCTGCTCTGTCTGCGGCTACGTCTATATCCCCGCCGAGCATGACAACGTGGCCTTTGAGGACCTGCCCGACGACTGGCGCTGCCCCCGGTGCCGCCAGCCCAGGGAACGCTTCAACCGGGCATAAGGTGACGGGATGAAATACGGCGAATCCGTCTTTGACATTCTCTATCTGCTCTTTGCCGCCGGGGCAGGCGTCATCATTCTCATAAAGGCCCGGAACCGGACGGAGCGGCTCATGGGTCTGGCCGCCCTGATACTGGGCTGCGGCGACGCCTTTCACCTGGTGCCCAGAGTGCTGAACTACTTCGTGGAGGCTGACTTCACCTCCGCCCTGGGCATAGGCAAGCTCATCACCTCCGTCACCATGACCCTGTTCTATGTGCTCATGTTCTATATCTGGCTGGACCTGTTCCGCCGGAAGGAGCCCAGGAGCGTTCTTTTCTGCGTATGGGCCCTGACGGCCTGCCGCATTCTCCTGTGCCTCTCCCCCCAGAACGGCTGGCTGGAAAACCGGTCCGATATGCTCTGGGGCATTCTTCGCAACGTGCCCTTCGTATGCCTTGGCGCCCTGGTTTGCTATGCATATTGGGAGACCCGGAGGGAGGATCGCCTCTTCCGCCCCGTGTGGCTCTATATACTTCTGAGCTTCCTTTTCTACATTCCCGTAGCCGTGGGGGCAGGTGCGGCGCCCATTCTGGGCATGCTCATGCTACCCAAAACCGTCTGCTACATTCTCCTTATAATCACCTTCCTGCGGAGCGTATTCCGCAAAAGCCCCCGCTGACATGATCCCCGGAGTTCCCTCCGGGGATTTTTATATCTATTGAAACGGGCGTTTCTTTGGGTTATAATAGGCTCATCAATGATTTAAGGCGGTAAATGACCTATGGATATACTTCTTTGCGAGGATGACGAGGCCCTGCGGGAGACCCTCCGGGACCTTCTGGAGAGCAGCGGCTATACGGTCACGGCGGCGGGCTCCCTAGGCGAGGCCAGGCGTGTCCGGACGGAGCCGGGGCTTTTCAGCCTCTGCCTTCTGGATATTAATCTGCCGGACGGCACGGGCCTGGAGCTCTGTCGGGAGATAAGGCGGCAGGAGAAGACCCCCATCATATTTCTGACGGCCTATGACGATGAGGACAGCGTGGTGGCGGGCCTGGGCGCCGGGGCGGACGACTACATAGCAAAGCCCTTCCGGGCCCGGGAGCTTCTGGCCCGGCTGGAGGCCCAGCTGAGGCGGCAGGGCCCTGTCTCGGAGAAGCTTTACAGCGGGGATATCTGCTTTGTGCCCGGGGAGGGCCGGCTCTTCCGGGCCGGGGAGGAAATACCCCTGCGGAAAAGCGAGGCCGGGCTTCTGAAAATCTTTACGGAGAGCGGCGGCCGGCTCCTGCGGCGGGAGCATCTGCTCTACGCTCTTTACGACATTGAGGAAAACTTCGTGGATGAGAACACCCTCTCCGTTCTGGTAAGCCGCCTGCGGAAGAAGCTGGGCCGGTACCGGGGTGCGGACTACATTGAGACCGTCCGGGGCGTGGGCTACCGCTGGATACTGCCCATGGGCCCGGCGGCCGGGAGATGAGGAGGCAGGAGATGAAGAAAAAGCCATTTGCCCCCGCTCTGGCGGTGCTGGGGGTACTGTTTTTCCTCTGGTGCGTCTTTCTGCTGCTGTTTTTGGTCCACAGAGCCCGGGCGGGCCAGCAGCTTTTCATACAGTCCATCCAGGCCCGGGACCCGGAGGCCGCAGGAGAGTACATGCGGAGCTTTTTTGAATATGAGCCCGCCGGGGACCCTGAGTCGCCGCCGGACCTGGCCCTGGCGGAGCGGACGGTGAGCCTCTTTTCCGGGGCCGTGCTGCCCCCTGCCCTTCTGGCTCTGCTGCTTTTCGCAACGGCTCTCTTTCCCCTGGGGGCCGGGCTGGTGCTGTTTCTTGCCCGCCGGGACCGGGAGCGCTGTCAGAAGGACCTGCGGGACCGGGTGCGCCTTGCCCTGAACGGCGCCTCTTTCGTCCCGGCCCCCGGGGAGGAGCTCATCGCCCTGGTGCTGGAGGAGAACCGCCGGGTCCGGGAGGTAAGCGGCCGGCGGGAGGAGGAGCTGCGGCTCTACGTTGAAAACGTGGCCCACGAGATAAAGAATCCTGCGGCGGGAGTACTGCTGAATCTGGACCTTATCGAGTCTCTGGGCCCCACGGCGGACCGGCTGGGCCACGCCCGGGAGAGTCTGGAGCGGATACAGGGCTACACCACAAGCCTTCTGACCCTGTCCCGGCTGCGGCACGACCTGGTGCGCCTGGAAAAGGAGCGGCTGGACCTGGGGGACGTTCTGCGGGATGCAGCCGCCGCCCTGCCGGAGGCGGGGCCGGAAGTACACCTGGAGGAGGCGGAGGACTGCCCCGTTTTCGGGGACCGGGCCCGGCTCTTCGAGGCCTTCTATAACCTCATATCAAACGCCCGGCGCCACTGCATTCCGGGCGGACGGGTCTCGGTCCGCCTTGAAAAAAGCGACCGGGAGCTTACCGTGACCGTATTGAACCCGGCGGAGAAGGCCCCGGACCCGGCCTCCATGGAGCGCTACGCCGTGGGGGCGGAGGACGGCACCTCAACAGGCATAGGTCTGAGCCTTGCCCGGGAGATAATCTCCCGCCACTTCGGCACCCTGGAGCTCACGTCCCCGGCGGCGGGATACGTGGAGGCCCGGGCGGTTTTCCCGATTTTTTCCCTGAAAAGCCGCTCCGTGTAAGCTTCCTGTAAGATTTCCGGTGTATACTGGGCTCAGAAAAAACGAAGGGAGACTGCCTGAATGCCTGAAAACGATATAGTAATGGAGGCCTGCGGCATAAGCCGCACCTACCCCGGCGACAAGCCGGTCCACGCTCTCAAGGAGACCACCATCTCCTTCCGCCGGGGCCAGTTCACCGCCATAATCGGCAAGAGCGGCTCCGGAAAAAGCACCCTTCTGCGCATACTGGCCACTCTGGACCCCTCCGACAGCGGGGAGCTCTACATTGAGGGGGAGAAGGTCTCCGCCCTGAAGGACGCCGACCTGGCCCGGTTCCGCCGCCGCCGCATAGGCTTCATACACCAGGACTACAACCTCTTCCCGGAGTACACTGCCTACGAGAACATCGTCTTCCCCATCCACCTGGACGGCCGCAGCGAGGACCCGGAGAAGATTGATGCACTTATGGAGAATCTGGGCATTTCCCACTGCCGGGACAAGTTCCCCCACGAGATGAGCGGCGGCGAGCAGCAGCGGGTCAGCATCGCCCGGGCTCTGGCCATTGAGCCCGCCGTTATACTGGCGGACGAGCCCACCGGCAACCTGGACTCGGAAAACTCCCTCCACGTTACGAAGATACTGAAGCTCTGCCAGGAGGAGTACCGGCAGTGCATCATCCTGGTCACCCACGATGAGAGCCTGGCGGCCTACGCCGACCGCATCATCACCATACGGGACGGCTGCGTCTCCGGCCAGGAAGGCCAGGTGTGACCATGCGTGAGGGCTGGCGACTTTTTCTTCTTGGTCTGAAAAGGCGGAAAAAGGAGGTCCGCAGGCTGAAGGTCATGATGTGCCTGGCGGTCTTCTTCATCACCTTCATGCTCCTTTTCCAGGACAACATGAACAGCTGCCAGATGGAGCTTAACTACCGCAGCTTCGGCACCTGGCTCACCGCCGCCCCGGACGAGGCCACCTTCGGCAGCTTCTCCGAGCTTGCGGAGACCGGCCAGATTCAGCGGGGCTCCTTCCTATACACCCAGCCGGAGCCGGACGAGATTACAGACAAGCTCCTGGCCTCCTACAGCCGGGGCGCTCTGAACGGCAGGCGCATCGGCTCCTTCACGGCGGAATTTGCCCAGCGAAACCGCATCTCCCTTTACTCCGGCCGTCTGCCGGAAAAGCCCGGGGAGATTGCCATGGAGCTGGCCACCCTGGAGGCTCTGGGCAAAAGCTACGAGCTGGGCCAGGAGATAACCTTCTGTCTGGCCAGGACCTACGACCCGGACACCCTCCAGCGGGAGGCTCTTAACCGCAAGTACCTGGAACGCTTCCTGGCCTCCCAGGAGGGCGGAATATCCATCAATATCGGCACAGATATGCCGGAGCAGGAAATTACCGCAACGGAAGCGGACTGGATGGTGGAGCTCTACCCGGTCACCTTCACCTTAGTGGGCACCATCGACAGGTACAGCTCCCGCTGGTCCGTCCCGGACCTGCCCAACGCCATCGTATGCCGGGAGGAGTTTGACTCCCTTCAGATGAGCCGGGACACGGTGCGCTTCTACAATTTCAGCACCTCCCTGCCGGAGGAGCGGATCTGGGATACCTCCCTCCGGTACCTGAACGAGCTCATTGCCGAGACCTCCAATTCTGAGGACGGCTCCGGCCTGTACCCCATGACCCCCGAGGCGGCAGAGCGGATGAGCACAAATCTGAAGGCCTTCAATAACCCCTTCTGGGGCAACCCCACCATGTACCGGACCATGACGGTGCTGCTGATTCTTCTGGGCTCCTGCATCGTGGCCTATCTGATGGCCTCCTACCTGAACAAGCGCCGTCCCTTCTTCCTGCGTATGCGGACCATCGGCGCCACAGCCGGTGAGGTCTGGCGCATGGCGGCCTATGAGTGCACCCTGAGCACTGTCCCCGCCGCTCTCGTCACTCTCGTAATCTCCTACGGCGCCGCCCTGCTGACGGTGCTGGCGGTGTCGCTCATGGTCAAAATCCCCTATTTCTTCGTGTTCTCTTTCAGAACTCTCGGCGTCATACTCCTGAGCCTGACGGCCACCCTGGCAATTTCGCTTCTGGCGGCTCTCATCATCTTTGCGGGCCGGGGCATAACGGAGAAGCAGAAATCCCTGGGCAAGGCCGCCGAGAAGAGCATTCTTCGCCGCTCTCTCCGCAGGCAGAAGCGGGCAAGGCCCTATCTGGGCTTCCGGGAGACTCTCCGCCGCCGGAGGATAACGAACCAGCTCTCCGGCATCTTCATGAGCCTTGTGGGCATTGCGGTTGCGGTGGTCCTGCTGGTCTCCGCCACGAACATCTACCAGAAGGGCCGGGCCTATATCCGCCTCCGTAACCAGGGGTCCTTTATAGGGACGATTCAGGGGAACGCCGGCTCCTATGCAACCCGAATACCCATTACAAAGAGGCCGCCCAACTGGCCAAAGGGCCTTGCTCCCACCGAGGCCAGCACTCACCGCTGGAATAACTATAGTCTTGATTATATGCTGCCTTTTGAACAGCTTGAAAAGCTATCCTCCCTGCCCGGAGTGGCACACCTGGAACGCTATACGGTTGACAGCACCCACAAGGTCCGCTGGGAGGGCAAGGACCAGGATCCCTTCTGGGCCCTGTATGGCAGCCTGCTGCTGGGCGCAGATATCGGCGGCCACGAAAACGTGGATTATACCAAGACCGACGCCATGCGCACCATACTCTCCTCCCATGAACGCCGTACCCTTTATCAGATTGTCACCCGCAGCACACCGGAGGTCTATTGGAAAGAGTACAGCTCGTACCTGGACCCGGCAGCGGCGGACTATGAGGCCTTCCTCCGGGGAGAGCAGGTCATTCTTGCAGTGGACAAGAGCCTGACCTCCTCCCTTCTCAAGGGCAGGGTTTTCATAGAGGACGGCGAAAAGAAGTCCAATTACCAGCAGTACATTATAGGCGATGAAGGCACAACGCTGTTTGAATATGAGGAAGGCTTCGACTATTGGGATTCCCTTGGCCACACAATCAAGCCGGGCTCCGTGCTGGAGATCGAGTACAAGGGCGGCACCATACCGGTTACTGTTGCCGGAATCGTTCCATCCCAAAGCGTGCCGTTCAATTTCAACATTCGCTATATCTGGGAGAGCAACTATATGTTCGCCCTGCTGGGGTCTGACGCCATCACGGCAAAGCTTGCAGAGGCCGAGGGTCTGACGCCGGGCAGCAATTACTTCTCCGTCACCTTCAACGACATGCTGGAAAGGGAAAACACCGTGGATGAGCTGGTAAAGCTCTGCACCCAGTACGGTGCAAAATACCAAAGCAGCGTGCAGATTCTCCGGGAACGGCAGGAGGAGTTCCTGCAGGCGGCCCTTATCTACGGCTTTGTGGCCCTGGTGCTGGTGATACTCTTTGTCTTCGTCCGCTCCTGCATGGCAGCGGAGGAGCGGTTCCGGCTCCAGCGCAGCGCCTTCGAGTACCACCGCAGCGGCGTCACACGGCGGCAGCTGGGCCGTGACAAGACCATTGACGCCCTGCTGGGCTCTCTCCACCTGCTTCTGGCCATCCCTGCCTATTACGGATATATGTATTATCTCAAGTATCTGGAAACGCTGGCAGAGTATTATCCACAGCAATCAAATCCGAACTTAATTGTCGTTTCAATGGCAACGATGTGGAGTGACTTCTTTAAAATGACCGTGGTTTCCACAAAGGTCAGCCCATATTTCTTCGCCCTTGCAATTTTCATGGATTCCATAGCACCCCATTTGATACTCCCCATTATCCTCTTATTGTTTTTTATTCTGTGGCGCATCGACTCCCGGCTGCCCTCCCTGGAGGCCCCCGAGAGGCTTTACCGCCAGGAATAAAAAACGACCCCGACTGCACATCCCGGCAGTCGGGGTTTTCCATATTGCGGGGTCATTTCAACGCCCTTATCTCCGTGCCGGGGTAATACCAGGCCAGGATATCCCGCCAGGAGGCGCCCTCGGCGGCCATGAGATTTGCGCCGTACTGGCTCATGCCCACCCCGTGGCCGTAGCCCCGGGTGGTGAATATGACCCGGTCCCCCTCCTCCCTTATGCTTACG
>JAFPTE010000254.1 GCA_017400415.1 Oscillospiraceae bacterium | reverse complement strand
TCGCCTTGCTCTTTGAAGGTCCCCATCCCCGGTATACCGGCAGGTCGTTAAGCACCTTCAGGTCGCAGTAATAGACCTCATTATACTCATATGCCGGGGCCCTTTGATAGATAACGCCATGCCCGGCTGTGACCACCGTGCCATAGTATGCTGCCGCATCATTGTAGCCTCTTTGCAGCCAGAAAAGAGGAATCGTGCCGTATTTCTGCTCTTCCCACTCATAAATCATGCGGACATAGTTGTCATCATAATCCGAGAGGAAAAATTCCTCCGCAGAAATCATTATATCAACTACGGGAACAATCGTTGAGAAATCCCAATTGCAGTCCAGGGCAACTGCGCCCACAATGGCCTCAAAAAGGTCCTCCTTGACAGAGGGCACATCGGCGGCATTGTTCTTTTCGTCTCCCTTCCCCATCAGGAGGAAGCTGGCAAAACCCAGCTTATCTATCCTTCCGGCCAGCGTTTTTTTCTGGACCATCCGGCTTTTGAGCTGCGTCAGCTCTCCCTCGTCCAGCGAGCTGGAAAAAACTTCCTTGAGCTGACCGTATTTTTCCGTCAGAAGCTTAATTACAGCCAGGTCAAGGGCCTTGTCGCCGATGAATTCGAGGATCTCGTTATCCTCGCCTCCATTCTCCTCGGCGTAGGAGCGCCGGGTGAAGGCCTGGAACAGCAGAGCGGGCTTTTTGAACGTATATCCGATCTGTGCCTGTACCATGTTAACGAATAATTTGGTTTCCATAATAAAAATCCTTTCTGCAAATGTATTTGCAAAAAGGCATAATAATAGCCTGACACTTCCCCTGCGCGCATGGGTACAAAGTCAGGCACGACGCTAAATTCAATTCTTTGTTTGCATTTGCTTGCCCGGTCTCACTTGCATAAGAAGGGACAAGCACCAATAAACAATGTCTCGAATTTACCGATTACGCCTAATCGCACCTATATTAAATCATATGTTTTCGGCTTTGTCAACACTTAAATAGCTCCTGCAGGGAAATCTGCAGGAGCTTTTTTGCACTCATTGCGGTATGTACACCAGGCGGGAGGTGAGGCGTACGTCGCCGTAGGGGCGGCCCCGGTACTGCTCCTGCAGCTGGCGGCGGCGGGACTCCGTCAGTGCCCAGGGGGGCTCATCCGACAGCTCCACGCCCTGCCTGGCCAGGGCGGTCAGGCAGTCCGGGCCGTACTCCTCCGCCGCCGCCCGGCTGACCGTTCTGCTCTGCTTCACGGCCCTTGCCGCATCCGCAATCTCCTCCGGCGGAAAAAGCCAGCTGACCGTGTCCGTCAGAAGCCTGGGGTTGACCTGCTTCCGGCCCTTAGCCTGCACTGCGGCGGCCTTTGCCGGGTTCAGGTGGAAATTAGTGTGAATGGCCCGGCTGCAGGCCCTGTCCTGGCGGAAATACACCGTCCAGCCGGCGCCCTGCAGGTCCTCTCCCGGCCCCATCTCCAGGCCGTAGGCCGCCTGGATTCCCGGCCGGCGGAAGCACTGCAGGCCGATCATGTGAAACCTGGGCGCCCCCATGTGCTCCGGGTCCAGAAGGGCCGGGGACGGAAAGCCCCGGATGCAGCCGATGCCCTTCTCAATTGGGGTGGCCACCCCGTTCACCCACCGCTGGGTGGCGAAGTAGGCGGCGATGTCCGGCTGGCTGGTCACGTCAAGGAGCCAGGTGTTCAGCTCATAGTGCTGGGCAAGGGCCAGAAAGTCCACCTTCCCATGGTCCTCCAGTGCGTACTGCACCTGGGGGAAGGTCCGCAGGATGCGCTCAAACTCTATGACCTTCACCCTGTCAACGATTTCCCGATCCTTGTCCCCGGTGCGGTAGATGCTGGGCCTGCAGCTTTCGTAAACGTCGTTCTCCCCCCGGAAGAGCTGGATCGGGAACCCGGGGAAGGCCCCCAGGTGGTCCCCCATGTCCACCACCTGATACTCGTTCGTGCGCCGGAAGAGCTTCCCCTCCCCGGCGCAGAGCTGTATTATATTGCTCTCCGGGGCGAAGGAGCGGAGGGCCTCCACGATGTTGGGATATATTTTCTCCGGCTTCGGCATGGGCGCAGCACCTACTCCTTCACTGCCTCTGTTATGGACTTCTGCCCAGGGGGGTCAGAAGGCATCGGCTCTTTTTCTGATTGTACCATGAGTGCAGTGGCAATGCAAGGGGGAATGCAAGGGGGAATGCGGGGGGAAAACCTGGTAATTCATATTAATCATCTGCGTACAGAAAGGGCGAGCGGGAGGCAATTGCCTCCCGCTCAGGTATTTTTAAATGGAATTGGGAGTGTAGCACTCGGACTCAGTCAAAGACTACGATGAAATCATCCTCAGCAGGCTTTCCCAGCTCACGGTACAGGAGCAGAACTGCATCGGCTCTCTTGCAGGGGACCTTGGTCCCGGCTTCGTAATCAAGGCCTTCCAGCAGCCCCTCTCTCCGTGCCCAGGCCTCAGCATCGCCATTCCAGCCATCCTGGCCGATACCCAGGCAGCGATAGAGGAAGGTTATCAGGTGTGCGGTGGTGCACTTTGATTTGGGTGCGAAATGGGTCTCGTCAACGCCCTTGGTGATGCCCTTTTCAACGGCCCACAGGACTGCTTTGTAGAAATAGTCGCTCTCGCTTACATCTACGAAGGGATTCTCGGTGCTGGTGGGCTCCGGGCAGCCCTTAGCTCTCCAGATAAAGGTCAGAGCCTGCTCTCTGGTAAGCGTGCCCTCCGGGGCAAACTTGGTGTCGGAGACGCCGGCAGCAATCTGAGGTGCGGAGTTATAGGCCCAGACAACAGCATCGTAGAAATAGTCCTTCTTGGCAACATCATCAAAGGGAATCTCATCGAAAATCACGACCACGCTGGGAAGTGCAGGTATGACCTGGTACTCGGTCTCGTTGCAGCGATTGCAGGTATGGTATCTTTCGCCGGTCTCACCTACTGCAGGTTCCTTGGTAACAACCCATTCACCCCAGTCATGACCCAGCGCAGGAATCACCCTGGTCTGCGTGTGGGTTTCGTCACGGCCGCAGACGCGGGTCTCCTCGCCCTTCTCTGTGCATTTTGCCTCCTTGCTCTCTGTCCAGTCGCCCCAGAGATGGCCAAGAGACGCAATAGTTTTATGGGTGCGGCTG
Organism: Oscillospiraceae bacterium; assembly: GCA_017400415.1. Taxonomy (GTDB): domain Bacteria; phylum Bacillota; class Clostridia; order Oscillospirales; family Oscillospiraceae; genus RUG626. The sequence continues at coordinate 954 of JAFPTE010000254.1, read as the reverse complement.
ATTTCAGCACCGCACTCGGTACAGTAAACAACCTCGTCATAGCCGCCTGCTGTCTCGCAGCCTGCGGCAACCTCGTTCTCACGAACGGCCTCACCGGGAGTGTGTCCCTTGGCGAGGGTCTCACGGGTCTCGATGTGGGTTTCGTCCCGGCCGCAGACGCGGGTCTCCTCGCCCTTCTCTGTGCATTTTGCCTCCTTGCTCTCTGTCCAGTCACCCCAGAGATGGCCAAGAGGCGCAATAGTTTTATGGGTGCGGCTGATTTCAGCACCGCACTTGGCGCAATAGACCACCACATCGTAGCCGCCCTCGGTCTCGCAGCCGGCTTCGACTTCGTTCTCTATGAAATCATCCTTTTCAGATGGGGTATGAGGAAGCTTGGCAACAACAGTGTCCGCCGCAGTAATCTCGTTTGTTCCCTCTGCATCGGAGAACAGCTTTCCGCAGCCGGAGCAGGTCCAATAAGCGATATTGCCCTCAACGGCGCAGGTAGAAGGAACAGCTTCGGTGGCGGTCAGCGTGTGGACATGAGCTGGATCGCCCGCATCGACATGTACCTTTCCGGATACAATGATGGGATAATACATATTCTCATCATGATCGGCCACATCACCTTCAGAGCACTTAAGCGTAACGCTTGCATCTCCTCCTGCAGCGTCATTCAACACCCGGAACTTAAGCTCTATCATGGTGCCGTTGAAGTTGGTGTTTTCATCACCAATCCACAGCATATTGAGTCCGGTGCGAGACCAACCGGTTATCCCTCCTTCCGTATGGTTGATAAGCTCTAACCTGGAAGTATCGTACTCAATGGAGAAGGTTGAAGGTCTTAGCATTGACAGCCTTCTTTATATCGTTTTTGGTTCCATCCGAGGTTACGATAACCGTGTTGCCTGTGCTGTCAAAAATGCCGGCTTCAACATAGGTAAGATTAGAGTTTTCAGAGCTCACCATGCC
>JAFPTE010000253.1 GCA_017400415.1 Oscillospiraceae bacterium | reverse complement strand
CCGCCGTTCAGGGTCAGAAACCACAGAAGCTTCTGCATGGGGGTGTCCGTCTTTTTCATCTGAGTATCCTCCGGGAAAGTAAAAAACGGGGCATGCACCGTTTGTCGCACGCCCCGTATTATAAGACTGAAACCCTGCATTTTCAAGAGGAGAATTGAATATTCGAAGGAAAAGCTTCAGATTCAGCTCACCCGGTAGAAGGTGAAGTCCCCGGTGCACAGCAGGGTGCCGTCCTCACTGCAGGTCTCCGTGCGTATGACGGAGATCTTCCGGCCGATGCGGACGGGGATGGCCCGGCAGGTGATGGTGCCGGACTTGACGTTTTTCAGAAAGTGGAAGGAGGAGTCCAGGGTGGCAATGTTCTTCTCCGGGTAGCTTATGGCGGCGCCGGCGCAGATATCCGCCAGGGTGTACAGCATGCCGCCGTTCACGTAGTCGTTGGCGTTCTTGTGGCGCTCATCCACGGTGACCCGGGATACGATGGTGCCGTCGGCCTCCTTCGCAAGCGTAATGCCGCAGTAGGGGACAAAGCGGTCCCCCAGAATGGCAAGAATTCTCTCATCAGTTTCCATTATGACAACTCCAATCTTTAACTTTTGCTATTTTAACACGGCTTTGCCCCCGGCGCAACACCAAGTCTGTTATTATTATAACGAATTCGGGCCGTTATTCCGGAAAAAGTTTATATTTATTGTAAAAAATGCGAAATCCGTATTGAAATTGGGGGCAAAAGGATATAAAATAGCTGAGGCTCGATGATGGGGGAGGTGTAGGCACTGGTAAATCTTGTTTTAGTGGAGCCGGAAATCCCGGCCAACACCGGAAACATTGCCAGGACCTGTGCCGCCACCCGGTCCCGGCTCCATCTTGTCCGGCCCCTGGGCTTTGATATTTCCGACAAAGCCGTAAAGCGTGCGGGCCTGGATTACTGGAGCATGGTCGATATAACGGTCTATGAGAGCATTGAGGAGTTTCTGGCCCTCCATGGCCATGAGGATCTGTGGCTCACCACCACCAAGGCACCCCGGCAGTATACCGAGGCGGTCCTGAAGGACGGGTGCTGGATCCTCTTCGGCAAGGAGACTGCGGGACTGCCCCTCTGGCTTCGGGAGCGTTACCGGGACCGCTGCGTCCGTCTTCCCATGCGGGAGGACGCCAGGAGCCTCAACCTCAGCAACACTGTCGCCGTTATGTGCTATGAGGCCCTTCGGCAGCAGGGCTTTCCCGGCCTTACAGGCACGGGGGAGATGTCAGCAAACCATGTCAACAATGAAAAATTATAAAAGGAGTTTTAAACGATGAACTACGAGAAAAAATCTGTCCGAGACATCGACGTCAGGGGCAAGAAGGTCCTGCTCCGCTGCGACTTCAACGTCCCCACCAAGAACGGCGTCATCACCAGCGACAAGCGCATCGTCGCCGCCCTGCCCACCATTAAGTATCTGCTTGACAACGGCGCTGCAGTCATCGCCTGCTCCCATATGGGCAAGCCCAACGCTACCTTTGATTCCTTCGTGAAGAAGCAGACCGAGAAGGGTGCCGACCCTGCCACCCTCACCGAGGAGGCCTGGAAGAAGAGCCTCAAGAAGCTGAGCCTGGCTCCTGTTGCCCAGCGCCTGTCCGAGCTTCTGGGCATGGACGTGAAGATGGCCTCCGACGTGGTGGGCGAGTCCGCCCAGGCCATGGCTGCCGAGCTGAAGCCCGGCCAGCTCATGCTCCTTGAGAACCTGCGCTTCGAGAAGGGCGAGACCAAGAACGATCCCAAGCTGGCCAAGGCCCTGGCCTCCCTGGCTGAGATCTATGTTTCCGACGCTTTCGGCACCGTTCACAGAGCTCACGCCTCCACCGCCGGCGTCGCCGACTATCTGCCCGCCGTCTGCGGCTTCCTTATCGAGAAGGAAATCGGCATCATGGGCAAGGCCCTGGCCGATCCCGACCGTCCCTTCGTTGCCATCCTGGGCGGCGCCAAGGTCTCCGATAAGCTGAACGTTATCTCCAACCTTCTGGAGAAGGTCGACACCCTCATCATCGGCGGCGGCATGGCCTACACCTTCCAGGCCGCTCAGGGCTACTGCATCGGCACCAGCCTCTTTGACGCCGAGAAGGTCGATTACTGCAAGGAAATGATGGCCAAGGCCCAGGCCAACGGCGTGAAGCTCCTGCTGCCTGTGGACGTTGTGATTTCCAAGTCCTTCCCCGACCCCATCGACGGCATTGTCTACACCGCCAACGTGAAGAGCGACGCCATCCCTGAGGACGCCATGGGCCTCGATATCGGCGTGGAGACCAGAAAGCTCTTTGCCGATGCCGTGAAGAACGCCAAGACCGTCGTCTGGAACGGCCCCATGGGCGTGTTTGAGAATCCCACCCTGGCTGCCGGCACCATCGCCGTTGCCCAGGCTCTGGCCGATTCCTCCGCTGTGACCATCGTGGGCGGCGGTGACTCCGCAGCTGCCTGCGAGCAGCTGGGCTTTGCCGATAAGATCACCCACATCTCCACCGGCGGCGGCGCCAGCCTTGAGTTCCTTGAGGGCAAGGAGCTTCCGGGCGTAGCCGCTCTCATGGACAAGGAATAATCAGGAGGAAATCGGAATGAACAGAAAGTACCGCAAGACCGTTATCGCCGGCAACTGGAAAATGAATATGCTCCCCTCCCAGGTGAAGGGCTTTGCCGAGGAGCTCAAGAATATTTCCCCCAAGGCCAAGTGGTGCGAGACCGTTATCTGCGCCCCTTACGTGGACCTGCCCGCCGCCGTCAAGGCCTTCAAGGACCTGCGCATCTCCGTGGGCGCCGAGAACCTGAACGAGAATCCCAAGGGCGCCTTCACCGGTGAGGTATCCTCCGCCATGCTCTGCGACCTGGGCGTCAAGTACGTCATCCTGGGCCACTCCGAGCGCCGTCAGTACTACGGCGAGACCGACGCCGGCGTCAACAGGAAGGTCCTGGTGGCCCTCGAGGCCGGCCTGACCCCCATCGTCTGCGTGGGCGAGAGCCTGGAGCAGCGTGAGATGGGCATCACCCTGGAGCATATCGCCCTCCAGGTCAAGTCCGCCCTGTACGGCGTTCCCGCAGAGAAGGTCCGCCGGGTGGTCATCGCCTATGAGCCCATCTGGGCCATCGGCACCGGCAAGACCGCCACTGCCCAGCAGGCCGGCGAGGTCTGCTCCGCCATCCGCAACGTTATCCGTGAGCTTTACGGCGCCCGTGTGGCCCGTTCCGTAACCATCCAGTACGGCGGCTCCATGAACGAGAAGAACGCCGCTGAGCTCCTTGCCCAGCCCGATATCGACGGCGGCCTTATCGGCGGCGCCTCCCTGGTGCCCGAGAAGTTCGCTGCCATCATTGCCGCTGCCAACCAGGAGTGAGCACTGTGAAGAAACCCATCACCCTTATTATTATGGACGGCTACGGCATCGGCGAGCCCGACCCTGCCAAGAACGCCATCTGCGCCGCCCGTACCCCCGTGTTCGATGAAATGGCCGCCACCTGCCCCATCTGCCAGCTCCAGGCCTCCGGCGAGGACGTGGGCCTGCCTGACGGCCAGATGGGCAACTCCGAGGTGGGCCACACCAATATCGGTGCCGGCAGAGTTGTCTTTCAAATTCTGCCCCGCATCACCGTCTCCATCCGTGACGGCAGCTTCTTCAAGAATCCCGAGTACATCGCCGCCATGGACGAGGCAAAGGAGAAGGGCGCCGCCCTCCACCTGCTGGGCCTCATGAGCGCCGGCGGTGTCCACAGCCACCTGACCCACCTGTGGGCCTTCCTGCAGATGGCCAAAGACAGGGGACTGGAGAAGGTCTATCTCCACTGCTTCATGGACGGCCGTGACGTGCCTCCCACCTCCGGCAAGGGCTTTATCCAGGAAATCGTGGATAAGTGCAATGAAATCGGCGTGGGCAAAATCGCCACGGTCCAGGGCCGCTTCTACGGCATGGACAGAGACAACCGCTGGGAGAGAGTTGAAAAGGGCTATGACGCCATCGTTATGGGCGAGGGCGTGTATAACCCCGACCCGGTGGACGCCATGCAGAGAAGCTATGACGAGGGCGTTACGGACGAGTTCGTGGTGCCCGTTGTCTGCGACAGAAACGGCATGATAAACCCCGGCGACAGCGTGATCTTCATAAACTTCCGGCCCGACAGGGCAAGGGAGATCACCCGCTCTCTGGTGGACCCGGACTTCAAGGGCTTTGAGCGCCGGAAGGGCTTCTTCCCCTTAAAGTACGTGTGCACCGCACAGTATGACGCCAGCATGCCCAACGTGACCGTGGCCTATCCGCCCCAAGAGCTCCACCATACCCTGGGCGAGATAGTCTCCAACCTGGGCAAGAAGCAGCTTCGCATCGCCGAGACCGAGAAGTACGCCCACGTGACCTTCTTCTTCAACGGCGGCACGGAGCAGGTCTATGAGGGTGAGGACAGGTGCCTCATACCCAGCCCCAAGGAGTTCGCCACCTATGACCTGGTGCCCGAGATGAGCGCCCGGAAGGTCACCGCCGAGGTCCTGAGCCGTATCGAAAGCGGCAAGTACGATATGATCATCCTGAACTTCGCCAACTGCGACATGGTGGGCCACACCGGCGTTTTTGACGCCGCAGTCCACGCCGTGGAGACCGTTGACGAGTGCATGGGCCAGGTGGTAGAGGCCACCGTAGCCCGGGGCGGCGTGGCTCTTGTCACCGCCGACCACGGCAACGCCGACAAGATGGTCAACGAGGACGGCACCGTTCACACTGCCCACACCACCAACCCCGTGCCCTTCGTTATCAAGGGCATCGGCAATGACGTGAAGCTCATGGACGGCCGCCTGGCGGACATCGCCCCCACCATGCTGGAGATTATGGGTATCCCCCAGCCGGAGGACATGACCGGTCACAGCCTTATAGTTCACTGATCTCTGTATCCGCCGGTTTTTTACCGGCGGATTTTTTGGAACTTTTTTACTCTGCACTCCGTCTTATGGGTAAAAGGGCCGCCGAGGGCGGCGGAGAGGAGAAACAATATGAAAAAGCGCATATCACTTTTCCTGGCAATAATCCTGGCTCTGGGCCTTCTGACTGCCTGCGCCAACCGAGGCGTTGAGACGGCGGACGGCTTCTATTCCGAGGCACCCCAGGCAAACTACGCCGTAAACGCCGACATGACCGGCAAATCCGCTGCGAAAGGAGGATTTGCACCGGGGGCCGACGCTTATGACGGCGCCATGGAGTCCGAGCCCATGGCTTCACCGGCCGAAAAAGGCGATAAGGGCTCTGACGGCACCTTTACCACCACCTCCAACACCGTGGAGGACATGGCGGAGAAGATGATATACTCTGCCAACGCCACCGTTGAGACCACGGACTTCGATAAGAGCGTGAAGGCCGTCTACGAGATGATCGATAATTACGGCGGCTTTATCGAGTCCTCCTACGTCACCGGCCAGGACTACACCTCCCAGTGGAACAACAATATCCCCAGAAGGACCGCCAGCTTCGTTATCCGTGTGCCCCAGGCGGGCTTTGCCTCCATGACGGAGAATCTCTCCGTGGTGGGCAACGTGACCTCCGTCCGCCGCTATGCGGAGAACATCACGGAGCAGTTTTATGACTCCAAGGCACGGCTGGACACCTACCGCATCGAGCAGGACAGGCTCCTGGCCATGCTGGAAAAGGCGGACAACGTCAATGACATGATCCAGCTGGAGAGCCGCCTCAGCGAGGTGCGCTACAATATCGAGTCCATCGAGTCCCGGCTGCGCAACTGGCAGAAGCAGGTGGATTATTCCTCTGTCACCCTGAATCTGACGGAGGTCAAGCAGCTTACCAACATCGTGGAGCCCAAGCGCTCCTACTGGAAAGAGATGTGGGACGGCTTCCTCTGGACCCTGGAGGATATAGGCGACTTCTTCAAGGACCTGTTCATGGAGTTCGTCATCAACCTGCCGGTGTTCATCCTTTTTGCCATAGTTATAATCGTAATCGTCCTTGTGATCAGGCTTATAATCCGCCGTCATAAGAAGAAAAAGGAAGCAAAGGCTCTGGCGAGAGCCCAGCAGGCAGAAGAGAGCAAGTAAGGGGAGGGAAGACCGTGAAACGGATTGCGCTTATCCTTTCACTGGCGCTTTTCCTCATGCTTGCAGCAGGCTGTGCCCAGGAACAGGCGCAGCTTACCCCCGAAGATGCCGACGAAGGCGCAGAGGGGGATATCTTCGATATTCCGCCCTCTGACGCCCTCCTGAATCTGGAGATAATGAACGGGCAGTTCCGCTTTCAGAGAATTGCAGCAACGCCCTGCATCGTCCTGTCGGGTACCCCCTTGCCCTTATACCAGCTGTCAAAGGGCACGGCCTATGAGGACAGGCACGATATACTTACCGCCTTTTTCAAGGCCATGGACGGGAAGGACCCAGGGGAGGACCCTACGGGATGCGTTTTTTCCCGATACGTTTACATGTACGACAGCCAGAACGGAGAAGTGCCCTGGCATTACTGCTTCGCCCTGTGCAGCTGCGGCAAGGTTCTCATCTCCAATAACAACATACCCATGTGCGCCATAAAGCTCTCGGCCGAAGAGCTGAAGTCCGTCCTGGACGTTTTCGGCCAGGAGACTTCCGGAGGGGAGAGCCAAAACCCGCCCTCGCCGCCGGAGCCCGGGTTCTTCACCCCCGCAGGCTTTTCTCAATTCCGTGTCTCCACAGACCTGGAAGAGTCAGCTCATGGGATTATAATAGAGGGCCTCAGCACTGACTACCTGGTCTTCCGCCTGGGAGACGCACTGTACTGCTATAAGCTCCAGGAGCCCTCCGGCATGCTCTTCACCTTCGACCTGGCAAAGTTTGCGGCCTCCGGCGACAACGCTCAGGTGCAGGTGGAGGAGGACGGCAGCCGCATTCTCATCTGCCGCACGCCGGAAAAGGATAACTGCTGTTACATCACCCTGGACGGCTTCAAAACATCATTTGTAAATGAGTATCACGAGATACGAAAGCCCTATATCAAATCTCCCACAGCATACGAGGGCTTTTCTTCTCGTACGGGAAAGCTGGCCGACCTGACCTTCACCCGGAACGGCTCAAGCTGGGAGCTGTTCAAAGCATTGAGATGACCGCAGAGCGGCGCCGAAATATCGGCGCCGCTTTGGCTGTATATATTGACTTTGCGGGGAAAAGATGGTAAAATCAAAAAGTTAAATTGCGTTAATATACACTTGGGAGATATACTATGTGGGTTTCTGACAAATGGCAGGATTATGAGCTTCTGGACTGCTCCGGCGGCGAAAGGCTGGAGCGGTGGGGCAGCCGGATAATGGTGCGCCCGGACCCCCAGGTCATCTGGGACACGCCCCGGAGCGATAAGCGCTGGCAGCGGGCGGACGCACGGTATTCCCGGTCCTCCACCGGCGGCGGAGCCTGGGAAAAAAAGGACGTGCCTGCCCAGTGGCAGATCCGCTACAGAGACCTGACCCTGAACATAAAGCCCATGAATTTCAAGCATACCGGCGTCTTCCCGGAGCAGGCCGCCAACTGGGATTGGGCGGCGGAGAAGATACGGTCCGCCGGCAGGCCCATAAGCGTTCTTAACCTCTTTGCCTACACCGGCGCCGCCACGGTCTCCTGCCTGGCCGCCGGGGCCAGCGTCTGCCATGTGGACGCCGCCAAGGGCATGGTCCAGTGGGCCAGGGAAAACGCCGTCTCCTCCGGAGTGGAGGACAGGAACGTCCGCTGGATAGTGGACGACTGCGCCAAATTCGTCCAGCGGGAGATACGCCGGGGCCATACCTATGACGCCATCATAATGGACCCGCCCTCCTACGGCCGGGGGCCCGGCGGGGAGGTCTGGAAGCTGGAGGACGATATAATGGGCTTCGTGCGCCTCTGCGCCGGCGTCCTCAGCGACGACCCCCTCTTTGTTATAATCAACTCCTACACCACGGGCCTCTCTCCCTCCACCGTCAGCTACGTGGCAAAGACCGCCTTCGCAAAAAGGGGCGGCACCGCCAGGGCGGAGGAGCTGGGCCTTCCCGTGACCTCCACAGGGCTGTACCTGCCCTGCGGCTCAACCTGCAGAATGGAATTCTGATATGAGTGAACTCTGTGTAAAAACCGAAAAGCTGACCTTCCATTACCCGCCCGGTGAGGGGGAGAGCCCCCGGGACGTGCTGCGGGAAGTGGATATTGAGATAGCGCCCGGCACCTTTACGGTGATTCTGGGCCACAACGGCTCGGGCAAATCCACCCTTGCCCGGCAGCTGAACGCCCTGCTGCTGCCCTCCGGCGGCAGCGTCACCGTGTTCGGCATGGATACTGCCGATGAAAAGCTCCTTCTGGACATACGCCGCCGGGTGGGCATGGTGTTCCAGAATCCGGATAACCAGATCGTCTCCAACGTGGTGGAGGAGGACGTGGCCTTTGCCCCGGAGAACCTGGGCTGTCCCACGGCGGAGATACGCCGCCGGGTGGACGAGGCCCTTAAGACCGTTGGCATGTACGATTACCGGGAGCATGCGCCCCACCTTCTCTCCGGCGGGCAGAAGCAGCGGGTGGCCATTGCCGGAGTGCTGGCCATGGAGCCGCAGTGCGTGGTCTTTGACGAGGCCACGGCCATGCTGGACCCGGGGGGCAGGAGAGACGTTATCGGGATTATAAACACCCTGCGGCAGAAGGGCGTCACCGTCATACTTATAACTCACCATATGGATGAGGCCGTAGGAGCCGACAAGGTCATCGTCATGAACGACGGCCGTGTGGCCCTGGAGGGCACCCCCAGGGAGGTCTTCCGCCAGGTGGAAAACCTCAAGGGCATGGGTCTTACGGTGCCGGATACGGCGGAGCTTATCTGGCGGCTCCGGCAGAAGGGCCTTGAGCTGGACCCGGAGGCCCTTACCGTGGATGAGTGCGCCGCAGAGATTGCAGAAGCGTTAAGGTGAAAAGCTTGGAAGAACCTATTTTGAAGGTGGAGGGACTTACCCACGTCTATTCCCAGGGCACGCCCTTCCAGACGACCGCAATTAAAAATGTGAGCTTCGAGCTGTATAAGGGCCAGGTGGCCGCCGTAATCGGACATACCGGCAGCGGCAAATCCACCCTTATCCAGCATCTGAACGCCCTTATAAAGCCCACGGAGGGCAGAGTCCTCTTCAAGGGCAGGGATATTAATGCCTCCAAGGAGAACATGAAGGCCGTCCGGGCGGATGTGGGCCTGGTTTTCCAGTATCCGGAGTATCAGCTCTTTGAGGAGACCGTTTACAGGGATATCGCCTTCGGACCCAAGAATCAGGGCCTTTCGGAAAAGGAGATAGACGAGCGTGTTCACAGGGCCGCAGGCTTCGTGGGCATTGAGCAGCGGTACCTGCAGGTGTCACCCTTTGAGCTCTCCGGCGGCCAGAAGCGCCGGGCCGCCATCGCCGGGGTCATTGCCATGATGCCGGAGGTGCTCATTCTGGATGAGCCCATGGCGGGCCTTGACCCGGCAGGCCGGGAGGGCATAATGGCAAACCTCATGAGCTACCATGAGGCCACCGGCGCCGCCCTCCTGATAGTCACCCACTCCATGGATGACGCAGCCCGCTACGCCTCCCGCATGATAGTCATGGACCACGGCACGGTCGCCCTGGACGGCCCTACGGCGGAGGTCTTCTCCCACGGGGAGGAGCTGACAAAAATGGGCCTGGCGGTGCCTACGGCGTCCCTTATCGCAGACCGGCTCCGTCAGCTGGGTGTTCCCCTGGAGGGGAGCATCTACACCCTGGACCTGCTGGAGAAGGAAATTCTCCGGCTGAGAGGGGGACGGGAAAATGCTTAAGGACATCACCCTGGGCCAGTATTTCCCCGGGGATACCCCCATCCATCGGCTGGACCCCAGGACAAAAATCCTGCTGGTGGTTTTCTATATCGTTGCGCTGTTCAACGCCTCAGGCTTTCTGACCTACGGCATTATGGCAGCGGCCCTTATCACCGCCCAGGCCCTGGCCAGAATCCGGCCCTCGGCCCTTCTGAAGGGAATGAAGCCCGTTATAATGATTATCGTGCTGACGGCGGTGCTGAACCTGTTTTACACCCCGGGAGAGGTCATTTTCCAGTTCTGGATTCTGAAAATCACCCGGGAGGGCGTGAAAACCGCCTTCTTCATGGTGCTGAGGATAATGATGCTTATCTCCTGCACCTTTATGCTGACCTACACCACCTCGCCCATCAGCCTGACGGACGGTCTGGAAACCCTGCTGTCGCCCCTCAAGCGCATCGGCCTTCCGGTCCACGAGCTGGCTATGATGATGAGCATAGCCCTGCGCTTTATACCCACACTCATTGAGGAAACGGAGAAGATAATGTCCGCCCAGAAGGCCCGGGGGGCCCAGTTCGACACCGGCGGCATAATCGATAAGGCCAAGGCCATGCTGCCCATTCTGGTGCCCCTTTTCATCTCCTCCTTCCGCCGGGCAGACGAGCTGGCGGTGGCTATGGAGGCCCGCTGCTACCACGGCGGCCAGGGCCGCACCCGGCTCCGGGAGCTCAGGTACGCCCCCGGGGACTTCGCCGCCATCGGCCTCGGCGTGGGGCTTGTTGTTCTTGTGATTATTCTTTCCCGAATGGGGCTCTGACTATGAGAAACATTGCGCTTCGCCTGAGCTATGACGGCACGGCCTACCACGGCTGGCAGGTCCAGAAAAACGACGTTACCGTGGCGGGCACCCTGGAAAAGGCGATTTTCAAGCTCACCGGGGAGGACCGGCGGGTCATCGGCTGCGGCAGGACCGACGCCGGGGTCCACGCCCTGCGGTACTGCGCCAATTTCCGCTCGGATACCAGAATCCCGGCGGACCGGCTGCCCTACGCCCTGAATACCCTGCTGCCGGACGATATTGCGGTCTCCGCCGCCGTGGACGCACCGGAGGACTTCAACGCCATTTTATCCTGCCGGCGGAAGGAGTACACCTACCGCCTCCTGCCCACAAGGCTCCGGGACCCCTTCATGAAAAACCGGGCGTATTTTTACCCCCTCCGGGCAGATGTGGACACAATGAAGCGGGCCGCCGCCCGGTTCGTGGGCACCCACGACTTTGCCGCCGTCCGCAGCGTGGGCACGGAGACAAAAACCACCGTCCGCACGGTTTACTACTGCGAAATCGAAGAGGCTGAGGGCATAATATCCATGCGGATCTGTGCCGACGGCTTCCTTTACAACATGGTCCGGGCAATTATGGGCACGGTCCTTTACTGCTCCGAGGGGAAGCTGAACCCCGATGATATTCCCACCCTTCTTGCGGCCGGGGACCGGCGGCTCACGGGCCCAACGGTGCCTCCCCAGGGGCTTTATCTGACCCGGGTCTGGTACGACGGGGCCGTTGGTG
>JAFPTE010000252.1 GCA_017400415.1 Oscillospiraceae bacterium | reverse complement strand
GGTCCGCTCTGTCGCACTGGGCCCTGAGAAGCTCCATTTCCGCCTGCCTTTCCAGAAGCTCCCGCTGCTGCACCTCCTTTTCCGCAAGCTCGGAGATAAGGGCGTTATCCCCGATGGCGGCGCCCTTGCGCCGGTTAAGCTCTTCCACGGCCTTCTGAGCCCGGAGCTTCTCTCCGTCCAGCTCCGCAAGAGCCGCCCGGTCCTCCTCAAGGAGCCTGTGAAGGTTAGCTGTGAGCTCCGGGTTTCCGGGCAGATACTTTATATTTTCCTCGGGGTCGTCAGAGGGGGGCAGGAAGTCCCCCATAGCCCGGTTCAGGCTCTCCGTATACCCCCGCCGACGCTGGGCCAGGCTGTCCCTGGCGGCGTCCAGCAGCTTCTGGTAGCGGACGTAAAGGGAGCTGTCAAAGAGCCGGGAGAGAATGTCGCTTTTCCTGGCGGCGTCGGCGGTGAGGAATTCCTTGAACTCCCCCTGGGCCAGCATGACGATTTTGCGGAACTGGTCGGCGTTCAGGCCCAGAAGCTCCTCGCACCGCCTGGTGACGGCCACATGGCCCTTGATGACGGGGCCCTCCGGGCTTATGAGCTCGGCGTCCAGCTTTCCGTCGCCGTACTGGTCCTCCCCGCGCTTTTTTGAAAAGTGGATGGAGCGGCGGACTGTGTACTCCCGCCCGGTGTGCGTAAAGCTCAGGCACACCAGGGTGTCCTGGCTCTTTTCCACATAGTCGGAGTGCATCATATCCGGCCGGCGGCCCGTTCCGCTGGCGGCGCCGAAAAGGGCAAAGGAGATGGCGTCAAAGATGGTGGTCTTTCCTGCGCCGGTATCGCCTACGATAAGGTAGAGCCCGGATTTGAATCTGTCAAAATCAATGGCCGTCTCCCGTGCAAAGGAGCCGAAGGCCTTCATAGTCAGCTTTGTGGGGCGCATTACGTTCCCTCCCCGATGAGATAGTCCACGAGCTTTTCTGCCAGAGCCGGGCTGACCTCCCGGCCGTCGGCGCCGCCGTCGGAGTTCCGTACGAGCTCGGCGGCCCGGCCCATGAGCTCCAGGTCCTCTCTTTCCGGCTGGCCCCCGGCCCGCTCCGTATAGAAGTCCGCAAAGAGCTCCTCCACCGGCCGGGTCTCCAGCTCGCCCAGCTCCGGGCCGGAGCCTGCGCCGGAAAAGCGCCGGAACTCGCTGGAGCACTCCATAAGTATGCTGCCCTTGGCGGTGAACACGGCGGACAGGTGGTCCGCCATCTCCGGGGTCATGGGCCTGTCCGTTATGACCGTTTTCACGTACTGGCCCCTGGGGGAAAGATTTGCCCGGAGCAGCACGTCCTCATACTCCCCCCGGTACTCACAGAGGGGGTGCAGGGGCGGTATGGAAAGGGTCTCAATCTGCACCGGGGCGCCCTTCTCGCCCAGGGTCACCAGCAGGGGGCCCTTTTTTGCCTGCCGCAGCTCGTCAAAATGGTAGCACATGGGAGAGCCTGCGTAGCGGACCGTGTCCCGGCCCACGGCGTAGGCGGCGTGGATGTGGCCCAGGGCCACGTAGTCAAAGCCGTCGAAGGCGGTGTAATCCACCTGGCCCACGCCGCCCACCAGGGATTCGGACCCTCCCCGTATGCCCTCAACGCCTCCGGCTGTCACGTTCTGGTGGGCGATTATGACGTTGCGGCGGGTAAAGTCGATATCCTGCTCTGCGATTATCCGGCGCACGGCGTCGTCGTAATCCCGTATGGAATCGTCGTCCAGCACCTGGCTGACGGCTGCCGGGAAGGTGTAGGGCAGGAGCCAGAAGGTCACGGGGCCGTATTCGTCCGTGAGGGTCACGTTTACAAGCTCCCGACGGAGGACGCCGGAGATGTGGACCTGCTGACGGCAGAGAATATCCCTGAAGCAGGCCAGACGCTGGCCGGAATCGTGGTTTCCGGCCGCCATGAGCAGGGGTATGCCCAGGCGGGAGATGCCCGTGGCCAGGGTGCTCAGAAGCTCCGTGGCGCCGCCGGGGGGCAGACCCCGGTCGTATACGTCGCCGGCCACCAGAACGGCGTCCGGCCGCTTCTCCTCAATGAGCTCCAGGAGCCTTTCCGTCCAGAAGCCCTGGTCCCCGTTTTCCAGAAGGGAGACCCCGCAGAGCATTTTTCCCAGGTGCAGGTCCGCAAGATGCAAAAGCCGCATAAATCCACTCCTCCGCTGCTTGTTTGATTATATTATACAAAAACAATCTGCCCTTGTAAAGGAGAAGAACAGGTGATATAATGCTTTGGAGCATGAAAGAGGTGAGAGCGTGAAAACCGTACGTGTTGCGGCCGCAGTTATTACGGCCGGCGGCCGGATATTTGCCACCCAGCGGGGCTACGGGGAGTGGAAGGACTACTGGGAATTTCCCGGGGGCAAGCTTGAGCCCGGGGAGACGGCGCCTCAGGCCCTCCGCCGGGAGATTGCGGAGGAGCTGGCCAGCTCCATCTCCGTTGGGGAGAGGCTGTGCACCGTGGAGTACGACTACCCCCGGTTTCACCTTTCCATGGACTGCTTTATGTGCCGGGTGGAGTCCGGCAGCCTGACTCTCCTGGAGCACGAGGCCGCCCGCTGGCTTGCGCCGGAGGAGCTGGACTC
>JAFPTE010000251.1 GCA_017400415.1 Oscillospiraceae bacterium | reverse complement strand
TTGTCCCAGGAGCGGAACACGGCCTTGATGGCGCCCACCAGCTGCTCCTTGGGGTCGGAGGGGAAGTCCACGCCCAGCTTGGCCTTGTACTCGGCCTTGAACTGCTCAGCCAGCTCATGCAGGTCCTCTGCATTCAGCTCCACATCCAGCTTCACGCCCTTCTTGGCCTTCATGGCGTCGATGAGCTCCTCGAAGTACTTCTTGCCCACCTCCATGACCACGTCGGAATACATCTGGATAAAGCGGCGATAGCAGTCCCACGCCCAGCGGGGATTGCCGCTCTTGGCAGCCATGACCCGGACGACCTCTTCATTGAGGCCCAGGTTCAGAATGGTGTCCATCATGCCGGGCATGGAGGCCCGGGCGCCGGAGCGGACGGATACCAGCAGGGGGTTTTCCTTGTCGCCGAACCTTTTGCCGGTGATCTTCTCCAGCTTGTCAACATACTCCATGACCTCAGCCATAATGGAGTCGTTGATCTGGCGGCCGTCCTCATAGTACTGGGTGCAGGCCTCGGTGGTGATGGTGAAGCCCTGGGGTACGGGGAGGCCGATGTTTGTCATCTCGGCCAGGTTTGCGCCCTTTCCGCCCAGGAGCTCACGCATGTTTGCGTTGCCCTCGGAGAAAAGGTAGACGTACTTCTTGCTCATTTGTGCTAATCCTCCTCTGAAATATTCTTAACGTATGCTGATTTTGTGCATATCTAACTAAGTTATTATAGCAGTGCTGAACGCCAATTGCAAGAGATTTCCTATTTTCCCACGCAAAATCTGGAAAAAATATCGCTTACCAGGTCCTCCCGGAGGTTTTTGCCCAGGATGGAGGCCACGGCGTCGGTGCCCTCCTCCAGTATCGTCAGGGCCGCATCCTCCGTAACGCCCTCCTCCAGGGCCCGGACGGCGGCGGAAACGGCCTCCAGAGCCCGGGAAGTGCACTCCGCCTGCCGGGCATTGGTGAGAACGGCGCCGGAGGAATCGGAAAGGCCGAAGCTCCGGCCTATCCAGTCCCGGAGGGAGTCCAGCCCCCGGCCGCTCTTTGCGGAAAGCTCAAAGGCGGGACCGGACCATTCCGGCATCTCCAGAGCCCGGGGCAGGTCGGTCTTGTTTATGATGAGGGCACCGGCGGGGGCGGACCGCAGGAGCTCCAGAGTCTCATGATCCTCCGGCTCCATGGGCCGGGAGGAGTCCAGCACAGCCAGGACCAGGGCCGAATCCCGGGCGGCGTTCCTGGCCCGGCGCACCCCCTCCCCCTCGATGGGGTCAGCCGTTTCCCGGAGCCCCGCCGTATCGCACAGGCGAAGGGTGACCCCGGAGATGGCGGCGGTCTCGCTGACCGTATCCCGGGTGGTGCCCGGGGCGGCGGTGACGATGGCCCTGTCATAGCCCAGCAGGGCGTTAAGCAGGGTGGATTTTCCCACGTTGGGCTTGCCCACAATGGCGGTGGGCACTCCGGCGTTCAGAAACCTGCCCCGGTCGTAGGTGGCCAGAAGGCCCCGGAGCTTCTCCTCCGCCCCCCGGAGCTTTTCAAGGAGCTCCCGGGTCTCCCAGGGCTCCACCCCGTCGTCGGGGAAATCCACGGCGGCGCCGAAGCGGCTGGAGGCCTCCAGAAGGGCCTCATAAACCTCCTGCACCCGGCCGGAGACGTTGCCCCCCAGCTGGGCGGCGGCCACCCGCAGGGCGGCGGGAGAGGCGGCGTCCACCATGTCCGCCACGGCCTCCGCCTCCGTCAGGTCCTTTTTCCCGTTCAGAAAGGCCCGTTTGGTAAACTCCCCTGCCCGGGCCTGCCGGGCTCCGGCGGCGAAGAGGGACTCCAGAGCCACCGCAGCCAGGGCGGGCGACCCGTGGCAGTGGAGCTCCGCCGTATCCTCCCCCGTGTAGCTCATGGGGGCACGGCTTACCACCGCCAGGCACAGGTCCACCACGGCGCCGGTTTTATCCAGAAGCTCCCCGAAGTAGAGCCTGCCCGGGCGGCGCTCCCCGGCGGGCAGGCCGCATTTTGCCCGGAAGACCCGGTCCGTTATTTTAAATGTATCCGGCCCGGAGAGCCGCAGGACGGCCAGGGCGGCCTTTCCCGGCGCAGTTCCCAGGGCGGCGATGGTGTCTTCCATAGTCACTCCCGCTTGGTGATGAAGTCAAAGAATCTGCTGTCGTAATAATGTATTATGGCCTGCCGGGCCCGGCGGAGCTGCTCCTCCGTACCGGTCACCAGGATCCTCTCATGCCAGAGCTCAAGCTCCACGCCCTCCACCCCGGCGGCGGGCAGGAGATTATCCCGCACCTCCTCCATAAGCTCCTCCACATGTGCGGAGTAATAGGACCCGGTCTGAGGGGGCACGTAGCCCTCCACCTCCACCCCCTTGGCGGTGAAGAGGAAAACCGTCACCACCGCAAAGAGAATCAGAAACAGGGCGGCCCCCAGGGGCCGTATCTTCTTCACGAACTCCTGGCCCGTGGTCAGATCTTCATTTTCCATCTGCGCTCACGCTCCATTTTTTGCCCAGCAGGCGGTCATAGGTTATGTAGCGGTGGATGCGCCCCAGCCGGTCCCGGACGGGGTTGGCCGGCAGCTCCAGCCGCAGGTTATAATAGGGTATCTGCCCGTACAGCTCCTCCAGAAGGCTCATGTACCGGGTCTTCTCAAAGCCGGTCATGTCGGCGATTATATCCAGAAGGTAATAGGAGGATACCTTGTTGTCCTCCTTTTTCAGAAGGTCCGTTTCCGCCCCGGTGTTGGTGTAGATTATGAAGGGGGCGGAGTACAGGTACTCCTGCTCCAGCCAGTAATCCATCCCCCCGCCGATGGCGCCGGACTGGCGGTAGGCGGCCTGGCCCGCTCCCAGGGAGGGTATATGGTCCCCGAAAAACAGCAGGACCGTGGGCCTCTGGCGGGAGTCGATGTAATCCACCAGGTCTCCCAGCATCCGGTCCGCCTCCGCAAGACCGTTGGCGTACACGGTCACAAGGCCCAGGGTGGCCTCATCCAGGGCGGAATTTGTTACGGTTATGGGGTTTTCGTCGTCGGGCTGGGGAGTGTAGGGCTGGTGGCACTCCATGGTCATGGCCAGCAGGAAGACCGGCTCCGGATGCTCCTCCAGGACCTTTTCCATGGCCCGGAGGGTGGTATCGTCCGTCACGAGGCCCCGGCGGTACCGGGGCTCCGTCATGCTGCAGACCTCCTCCCGGGCGAAGAAATCCGCAAAGCCCAGGAAGGGATAGGCGGAATCCCGGCTGTAAAAGCTTCTTATATAGGGATGCACCGCAGCCGTATAGTACCCGGCCCGGGCGTAGTTCTGAACGTAGGACTCCACGGTGCCGCTCACCAGCTCATAGGGGCTGGCCACGTCGTAAAGGTAGTCCGCCGAGAGGCCCGTCAGAATCTCAAACTCCGGCCGGACCGTGCCGCCGCCGGAGGCGGAGGAGTACATCTTTCCGCTGTATGCCCCGGGGAGCTTTATTATCCTGCCAAAGTTTTCGAGGGGATTTGCGGAAAACTCCGTGCCCGGCAGGGAGCGCACGTCAAAAAAGCTCTCGCTGAGGACCACGATAACGTCATAGAGGGGAGCCCCCTCCGCCCTGGGCACGGCCTCACAGCCGGACAGGAGGCCCTCGATGAGCTCCCGACTGTAGCCCTCCGGCTCGGAGATATTCATCATGAGCGTGTTTATGGTGAAGGCCCCCACGAAGCCGTTGGCCCGGTAGTTGGAGGACTGGAGGGCGGCGTCCATAAAGGACATGCCGAAAACCTCCAGGACCCGGGCGGACCTTTCCATGGTGCCGAAGCCCAGGCCCAGGCACAGGCACAGGACCAGGAGCAGGGGCAGGCGGCCCAGAATTTTAAGGGGCAGATTTGCCCGGGACAGGGCCAGGAACACCACCCAGAGGACGATAACGGCGGCCCCCAGCACAAACCAGACGGGCACATGGCCGGAGATGAAGCCACCCAGGCCCTCCAGGGAGCCTGCCATGGTAATATCCCGGGGGTGAAAATGGTCCCCGTTCAGGGCGGTTTTGGTGTAGTTCACATAGGCGAAAATCAGGGAGAGGGCGCCGAATACCCCTCCGGCGGCGGCGCCGGAGCCGAAAAGAAGCAGCAGGGCCAGGAAAAGCACCTCCACCGTCAGCACCTCAAAAGCAAGGCTCATGGGGTGCTCGGAAACGAAGGTCAGGAGCTTTTCCAGCTTCCCGCAGTTCATGTAGTCCATGACGAAAAGGCACATGAGGGGGAAGAAGGGCAGGCTTATAAACCCCAAAACCCGCATGGCCCCGAAAAGACGGGGCGGGATGCGGGTGGGGTTTTCCTTTTTCTCTTTTACGAACAGGTTCCGGCGGGAGGTCATATCAGAACTTTATCTTCTCGGCGATGTAGGCGGGGAGCTCCTCCATCCTGATGCGGATCTGCTCCATGGTGTCACGGTCACGGACGGTGACGCAGCCGTCGGTCTCGCTCTCGAAGTCATAGGTGACGCAGAAGGGGGTGCCGATCTCGTCCTGGCGGCGGTAGCGCTTGCCGATGGAGCCGGCGTCGTCAAAGTCCACCATGAAGTCCTTTGCCAGGGTGTCCCGGAGCTCCATGGCCTTCTCGGAGAGCTTCTTGGAGAGGGGCAGCACGGCGCACTTGAAGGGGGCCAGGAAGGGGTGCAGGTGCAGGACCGTGCGCACGTCCTCCTTGCCGTTAGTGTCAGTCAGGTGCTCCTCGTCATAGGCCTCGCACAGGAAGGCCAGGGCCACTCTGTCGCAGCCCAGGCTGGGCTCGATGACGTAGGGGATATAGTGCTCGTTCTTCTCCTGGTCGAAATAGGTGAGGTCCTTGCCGCTGGCCTCCTGGTGACGGCCCAGGTCATAGTCCGTTCTGTCGGCAATGCCCCAGAGCTCGCCCCAGTCCGTGAATGGGAAGGCGTACTCGATATCGGTGGTGGCACGGGAGTAAAAGGCCAGCTCGGCGGGCTCATGGTCACGGAGGCGCAGGTTCTCATCCTTGATGCCCAGGCTTCTGAGCCAGTTTACGCAGTATTCCTTCCAGTAGGCAAACCACTCCAGGTCCGTGCCGGGCTGGCAGAAGAACTCGCACTCCATCTGCTCGAACTCTCTGGTGCGGAAGGTGAAGTTGCCCGGGGTGATCTCGTTCCGGAAGGACTTGCCCACCTGGCACACGCCGAAGGGCAGCTTCCGGCGGGTGGTCCGCTGGATGTTGGCGAAGTTCACGAAGATGCCCTGGGCGGTCTCCGGCCGCAGGTAGCAGGTGGAGGAGGAGTCCTCCGTAACGCCGATGGCGGTCTTGAACATAAGGTTGAACTTGCGGATGGGGGTGAAGTCATGCTTGCCGCAGACGGGGCAGACTATATCCTCGTGCTCCGCAATGAACTTATCCATCTCGTCAAAGCTCATGGCGTCCACGTTCACGTCCGGGTGCTCGTCCCCGATGAGCTTATCGGCCCGGTGACGGGCCTTGCAGGCCCGGCAGTCCAGCAGGGGGTCGGAG
>JAFPTE010000250.1 GCA_017400415.1 Oscillospiraceae bacterium | reverse complement strand
TTCAAGGGCCAGCGGGTGAAGATAGTGGGCCGCATCGGCATCCAGCACACGGTCATCGACGTGACGGACCTGGAATGCTCCGTGGGCGACGTGGTGTATATGGACGTGGACCCGGTGAACGTAAAGGGCCTGAACGTGGTTTACAGATAAGGAAAAGAGGAAAAGCCTTGCCTAAGATTTTTGAAATGAGCCCCCACCTGGCGGACCTTATCGCCGCCGGTGAGGTTGTGGAGCGGCCCGCCTCCGTTGTAAAGGAGCTGTGCGAAAACTCCATCGACGCCGGCGCCCTCTCCCTGACCGTGGAGATAAGAGGCGGCGGAATGACCTGCATCCGGGTGACGGACAACGGCTCCGGCATAGCCGATGAGGACACGGAGACCGCCTTCCTGCGGCACGCCACCTCCAAGCTCCGGGACGAGCGGGGCCTGGAGGCCATAGGCACCCTGGGCTTCCGGGGCGAGGCCCTGGCCGCCATATCCAGCGTGAGCCGCATGGAGCTTCTGACAAGGGAGGCCGGCTCCGACGTGGGCACCCGCCTTACCCTGGACGCCGGAAAGGTCACCTCCCACGACTCTGCCGGCTGCCCGGTGGGCACCACCATGATTGTCCGGGACCTGTTCTTCAACACCCCCGCCCGGCAGAAGTACATGAAAAACGACAAGGCCGAGGGCGCCGCCGTCACTGCGGCGGTTGCCAGAATCGCCCTGAGCCACCCGGAGGTGAGCCTCCTTTACATCAAGGACGGCAGGGAGGAGCTCCACACCCCCGGGGACGGCCGCATAGACTCCGCCGTGTACTCCGTCCTGGGCCGGGACGCAGCCAACGGCCTTCTGGCCGTAAAGGGTGGCCAGGAGGGGGCCGTGGAGGTCTCCGGCTTCATCTCCGCCCCGGCAGCCTGCAGGGGCAACCGCCAGTGGCAGTTCTTCTTTCTGAACGGCCGGGCGGTCAGAAACCGCATCCTGCAGACGGCCCTGGAGCAGGGCTACAAAAACAGCCTCTTTACAGGCCGGTTCCCGGTCTGCGTGATAAACCTGAAAATGCCTCTGGGCCAGGTGGACGTGAACGTGCACCCGGCAAAGCTTGAGGTGCGCTTTGAAAACGAAAAGCAGGTCTTCGACGCCGTGTATTGGGCGGTCCGTGGTGCCCTGGAGACCCAGGACCGGCCTGCGCCCTTGAGCATTCCCGCCGCAGAGCCGGACGTGGTAAACGGCCATTCCGAGCCCGTGAGGGCGTCCGAGCCGTCACCCGTCCGGGAGGAGAAGCTCTCCGGGGGCTTTTCCTTCCGGCCTGCGGTCGGCCCGGCGTACCAGCCGAAGCCCCAGGGGGACCAGAGCTTCCGGCGCATGACCGCCGGCCAGTTCAAGGCCGCCTTCGGAGCCCGGGACCTGCCCGGCACCGGCGCAGGGAGCGGCCGGGTGGCCCTCCATGACCCCCAGGCGGAGAACGTGCAGACGAAAATCACCATGCCCCCGGTGCGCCCGGCCTGGACCCCCGATGAGCCCATCCGCCGGGAGCCTCAGGAGCAGAGCTGGCGCTATATCGGTGAGGCCATGGCCTGCTACCTTATCGTGGAGAAGGGCACCAGCCTTTATCTTATCGACAAGCACGCCGCCCACGAGCGGATAATCTTTGACCGGCTGAAGGCCCGGGATCCGGAGTCCTTCGGGGGCCAGACCCTTATTGCGCCCCTTATCGTGAAGCCCGGCCAGGCTGCCGCCCAGGTGATTCTGGAAAATGATGAGTTCCTCTCCTCCCTGGGCTTCGAGATAAGCGACTTCGGCGGCGGGGCCCTGGCTGTGCGGTCGGTGCCGGTGGATATGGACACCTCGGACCCGGGAACCATGCTGGAGGAGATAGCCGAAAAGCTGGCCGCCGGCAACAAAAAGGATGTGGAGACCCGGCGGGACGATATACTCCACACGGTGGCCTGCAAGGCTGCCATCAAGGCCGGGAAGAGAACGGACCCGGCAACCCTGTCGGAGCTCATTGAAAAGGTGCTCTCCGGTGAGGTCCGGTACTGCCCCCACGGCAGGCCCGTGTGCATGGAGCTGTCCAAGTACCAGCTGGACAAAAACTTCAAGCGGGTATGAGCGGGAAAATTCTTGTAATAACCGGCCCCACCGCCGCCGGAAAGACCGCCCTGGGCGTACAGTGCGCCAAAAGCCTGGGGGGCCAGGTGATCTCCGCCGACTCCATGCAGGTCTATAAATACATGGACATCGGCACCGCCAAGCCCACGGCGGAGGAGATGGAGGGGATCCCCCACCGGATGATAGACGTGGCCTCCCCCATGGAGGATTACGCCGTGGCCCGGTACGTGGAGGAGGCCTCCCGCTGGGCGGACCGGATAATCGCAGAGGGCGGCGTGCCCGTAGTGGTGGGCGGCACAGGGCTATATATCGAGTCCCTTATCCGGGGCATAACCTTCGGCCCCCGGGGCGATGAGGAGCTGAGAAGGAGCCTGGAGGCAGAATATGACCGCCTGGGCGGACAGGAGCTTCTGGAAAAGCTCCGGCCCATGGACCCCCAAAGCGCCGCGAGGCTCCACCCCAACGACAAAAAGCGCATAGTCCGGGCTCTGGAGCTGGCCATGACGGGCCAGAGCATCACGGAGCACGACGAGGAGAGCCGGGCGGCGCCCCCCAGGTACGAGGCGAAAATCGTCGTTCTGGGGTTTGAGGACCGGCAGGAGCTCTACGGCCGCATCGACCGGCGGGTGGACCTTATGCTGGAGCGGGGGCTCATAAGCGAGGTGGAGGGCCTTCTTGAAATGGGCGTCAGCCCGAAGGGCACCGCCATGCAGGCCATCGGCTATAAGGAGACGGTCTGGGCCCTGGAGGGCAGGATAAGCATGGAGGAGGCGGCGGAGCTCATCAAGCAGGGCTCCCGGCGCTATGCCAAGCGGCAGCTAACCTGGTGCCGGAGATATTCGGGCGCACTCCAGATTTCTCGGGAAAAAAGCACAAAAATTGCAGATGCCCTGCAGGCTTCGACGGATTTCTTCCGGGAAAGCTAATAATATGGTGCCGTCACAAATATACGGGACAAGCTCCCAGGAAAGGACGGCATCACATGCAAAACTTACAGGACAATTTTCTTAACGAGGCAAGACGCAAAAACGTTCCCCTGACCGTATTTCTGGTGAACGGCTTTCAGATGCGGGGCACCGTGGCGGGGTTTGACAGCTTCACCGTGGCCCTGCTCTCCGACGGGAAGGAGCAGCTTATCTATAAGCACGCCATCTCCACCGTGAGCCCGGCCAGACGCCTGGAGCTCAGCTTCTCCGAAAGGGAGGAGGCCCTGAGCGCTCTATGATTTCGAGGTGTGATTTTTGGAAAGAAGCGACATGCTCATCAAGGTGGTATCGCTCATAGTTTTCGCAGCGATACTTATATACGGCGGCATGGCCCTGTACCGCTCCGGTGACGGGGCTGTGCGGACTGTGTCCGCCGTGCCTATGGAGCTCTATGAGGGCGTGGCCACAGAGGGCTGGGTGGTCCGGGACGAGGAGGTCCTGGTCTCTCCCGCCGGCGGCGCCGCCATAGTGGCGGAGGAGGGGACCAAGGTGCCCGCCGGGGCCCTTATCGCCCGTACCTACTCCACCACCGCCGACCGGCGCCTGGCGGAGGAGATACATGAGCTGGAGCTGGAGGCCCGGGAGCTGGAGACCATCCTGGGCGGCAAGGCCTCCGCCTCCGCCGGCATGGAGGCTGTCCGTGCCCTCTCCGCCGCAGTGCACTCCTGGAATACGGACGCCCTGGCCTCCGCCCTTATCGACGTGGACGCCCACGTGCTCCAGAAGCGGGAATACTCCTCCGAGACCGCCCGGTCCCGGCTGGATACCATCCTCCAGCGCATAACGAACCTGCAGAGCAGCGGCGACCGGGGCACCGTCACCGCCTCCTCCTCCGGCATTTTCTCCGCCGGGGCGGACGGCTACGAATTCCTGGGCTCCCAGCAGGTGAACCGGCGCCTTTCCATCGAAGAGGCCCGGGAGCTCTTCGCCGCCCCCATGCGGCTGGTGTCCGGGGCCTTCGGCCGGCTGGTCCACGGCATAAGGTGGTATTACGTGACGGTTATGGACGCCTCCTCCGCCTCCCGGCTCATAGGCCGCTCCTCCGCCGTTCTGAGCTTCTCCGGCAGCTTCAACGAGAAGATGACCATGAGCGTCGTCAGCGTGGGCCAGGACTATGAGGGCAAGAGCGTGGTGGTCTTCTCCTCGGACCGGAACCTTTCCGACGTGGTCTCCCTGCGGAACATCTCCGGGGACGTGGTCTTCCGGGAGCTTTCCGGCATCCGGGTGCCCAGAGAGGCCGTGCACCTTTACGGCCAGGAGAAAACCCCGGTGGTGTACACGATCTCCGGCCTTCAGGCGGACAGAACGGAGATAACGATCCTTGCGGAGGACGGTGACTACTACCTGGTCTCCGCCGACGGGGCCCTTAAGGTGGGCGCCGAGATAATAGTCCGGGGGAGAACCTGGAGGACGGGGCGGTGATCAGATGAGCATTCCCCTTGAGCTTGTCCGGGAGAACGCCCGCCGG
This sequence comes from Oscillospiraceae bacterium, assembly GCA_017400415.1. Classification (GTDB taxonomy): domain Bacteria; phylum Bacillota; class Clostridia; order Oscillospirales; family Oscillospiraceae; genus RUG626. The sequence continues at coordinate 322 of JAFPTE010000250.1, read as the reverse complement.
GTGCTGGAAAGGGCCCAGGAGGCTGCAATCCGCTCCGGCAGGAGCGGGGACGCCGTCACCGTGGCTGCGGCCTCCAAGATGAACGGGCGGGAGGCAATTCGGGCCGCCTATGAGGGCGGCATAAGGACCTTCGGGGAAAACCGGGTCCAGGAGCTTACGGAGAAGCGGGCCCAGGGCGCCTATGAGGGCGCCGGCATACAGCTTCTGGGCAGGCTCCAGAAGAACAAGGTCAAATACGTGGCGGGCCAGGTGGAGCTCATCCACTCCGTGGACTCGCCGGAGCTGATGGAGGCAATTTCAAAAAGGGCCCTGAGCCTGGGCA
>JAFPTE010000249.1 GCA_017400415.1 Oscillospiraceae bacterium | reverse complement strand
GCTCGATGGGCGGGAAACGGTACTCGTGATTGGCCTCCGCCAGGTCACGCTTGGCATTCTCGCTTATGAGCTCCTCAAAGCTCTTTTCCTTTGCCTGTTCCTTGGGGGGCTCGGATTTGGGCTCAGGCTTCTTAGGCTCAATAGTCTCGGGAGCACTCTCCTCCCTGACGATTTCGGGCTTGGGCTCCTCAGCCTTTTTCTTTTCCCTTGCCTTTGCCTTGGCTATTGCATCATAAACTGCGGGAGAGATGATAACGGAGTCAGTTGTATCGTCAGGCTGGGGCTGAGGATCGTCCTTGGGCTCCGGAGGGGCGTCCACCGGCTCCAGCTTTGTCTGGGGCGGCTGAACAGGCTCGGCATTAGCGTTGTCCGAAAAAAGCTGATCCGGGGAGAGCTTGTTGGGCTTGCTGTTGAAGAGCGGCGTCTTCCCTACCTTCTTTTTGGGCTGGGGCTGAGGCTCATCTATCTTATCCTCAACTACAACGTCGTCCCCGTCAACGGGAATATCGATAACCGAGCGGCGGGCACGATTCTGCCGCTCCCTGGAGTTTTCCTCCATACGCTGCCGGTAAGCGGTCTCCCGCTTCTCACGGGCTTCCTGCTCCCTCTGGAGTCTCTCCCGGCGGAGGCGCTCATCCTCCTCCCTGTCCTCCTGGCGGTACTCCGCCCGGATTTCACGGCGCTTTTTGATATCCTCCAGAACGTTGACAACGCTTATACCGGAGGCTATAACCAGCACAACTGCAGCTGCCAGCACGGAAACCACCCAGGTTCCGGGCACGGAGATAAGGCCTGCGAGGCCGATGGCCAGATAGCCGCCCACGGCACCGCCGCCGATAAGGGCCTTCCCGTCCTCCCAGAGCAGGGGGAATATGCCGTTGTCAAGGGGCTTGTAATCCTTGCCGGCCAGAAGCTGAGCGAATATGCCCACAAAAATAGGTATAAGAATGATGCAGATTATACGGGAGGCTCTGGGCCGCTCCTTGGAGAAAAGGAAGACGAAGGAGCAGAAAAACAGAGCAGGCGGAAGCACATAGAAGCCCGTTCCGAAAAGGCCGCAGAGGCCGTTGCGGAGGAACTTTATAACAACTGCCTGGGAGTCGAAGTAGCCGATGAAGGTAAACACTCCAAGGAGGAAAAACACAACAGTGTAAAGAATCCTGCTGTTTCTCCTCCGAATGGCTGCATTGTTATTAGCGGGGGTCTTGGAGCCCCCCGCTGTTTTTTTCTTTTTTGAGGAACTGGTTTTTGATGATTTGTTCTGTGCCATGAAATGAATAACTCCTTAGTGAACAAGAGACAGTATCAGGGTAAGCACTCCGATACCCCAGCAATAATAAGCAAAGTAATTGAGCGGACGCTGCGCAAAATAGTTCTTCATGAATCTGAGGGCAAAGCAACCCACAACGCCGGCTACCAACATGCCGGCCAGATAATAGGGCATATTTGTCAGGTCAATGCCGGATTTGAAGGCAGAAATAAGGGTCACAATGGTGGAGCCCAGAACGGCCGGGATTGAAAGGATGAAGGAAAAAGCAACAGCATAGCTGCGCTTATAGCCCCTGGAGAGGGCCATGGTGATGGTGGAGCCGGAGCGGGAGAGCCCGGGGATGACGGCAATGGCCTGGGCCACGCCCACAAGCAGGGCGTCCAGCAGCGTTGCGGTCTTCTCGGTCTTGCGGCCGTCAGTAAAGTAGGTGCTTATGTAAAGCAGAGTACCGGTAATGATGAAGGCAAAAGCAATAAAGCCGAGCTTTGTATAGAGGCGCTCAAACTCATGATGGAACGGGACGACGAGGGCCAGAGGCAGCGTGGCGACTATAACCAGCAGCACATTGCGGACTGCGGGGCGAAGGCGCCCCCCCTCCTCAGAAGTGTCCGTCCTGCCGGTAACCAGCTCCACTGTATCCAGAAGCATTGCCTTGAGCTCGCTGCGATAGACAATGACAACGGAAACCAGGGTGGCAAGATGCAGAAGCACGTCAAAGAGCAGATGGTCCTCCGCAGAGTAGTCAAAATTAAACAGATTCTGGAAAAGGGAAAGGTGGCCGGAGCTGGAAATGGGCAGAAACTCTGTCAAACCCTGGATAAGCCCCAGAATAATTGCCACTAAAAATGACACGCTGATTCCTCCCTTGAAATGATAGATGCAGGATAATAAATACGCTATACAAAGTTATAATACCACATCTTGATTCAAATTTCCATATAAATATCAATATTTTCAAAAAAATAAAGAAGACCGCCGAAATGACGGTCTTCTTTGGGGTTAACGAGAAATTACTCGTTGACAGCGGTGACAACGCCGGAACCGACGGTTCTGCCGCCCTCGCGGATAGCGAAGCGGAGGCCGGGCTCGATGGCGATGGGGGTGATCAGCTCAACGTCCATCTCGACGTTATCGCCGGGCATGCACATCTCAACGCCCTCGGGGAGGGTGATGACGCCGGTAACGTCAGTGGTACGGAAATAGAACTGAGGTCTGTAGTTGTTGAAGAAGGGGGTATGACGGCCGCCCTCTTCCTTGGTCAGGACGTAGACCTGGCCCTTGAACTTGGTGTGGGGGTGGATGCTCTTCGGAGCAGCCAGGACCTGGCCGCGCTCG
>JAFPTE010000013.1 GCA_017400415.1 Oscillospiraceae bacterium | reverse complement strand
CCGCAATAAGGGGCTGCCTGTCCCTGTGGCAGGGGGATATAACAAGGCTCCGGGTGGACGCCGTTGTGAACGCCGCCAATTCGCAGATGCTGGGCTGCTTCGTCCCCATGCACACCTGCATCGACAACTGCATCCATACCTTTGCGGGGGTCCAGCTCCGGGCGGAGTGCCACAGGCAGATGAACCGTCTGCGGATAAAGTACGGCCCGGATTACGAGCAGCCCACGGCCGTTCCCATGCTGACGGAGGCCTATAACCTGCCGGCCGGTAAGGTCATCCACATCGTGGGGCCCATCGTGGAGCATAGGCTCACGGCGGAGCTTGAGCGGGAGCTGGCGGACTGCTACACGAACACTCTTGATTTGTGCCTGGAAAACGGCCTCAGGAGCGTGGCCTTCTGCTGCATCTCCACAGGCGTGTTCCGCTTCCCGGGAAGGCGGGCGGCAGAAATCGCCGTCAGCACAGTGGAGGAGTGGCTTGCCCGGCACCCGGACGCCATGGACAGAGTGATTTTCAATGTTTTCAGGGATGAGGATTATGAAATATACAGGAAAATACTTAAATGATATAAAAACACTCCGCCGGGCCCTGGACGAGGCCGACGCTGTGGTCATCGGCGCCGGTGCCGGGCTCTCCACCTCCGCAGGTTACGTGTACAGCGGGGAGAGATTTCAGCGGTATTTCCATGACTTTGCGGCGAAGTACGGCTTTAAGGATATGTACTCCGGGGGCTTTTACGTAATGGAGCTTGAGCCGGAGGTCTCCTGGGCCTTCTGGGCCCGGAACATATACATCAACCGCTACGTGATGCCCCCCAAGCCGGTCTATGAGGAGCTCCTGGCCCTGGTGCGGGAGAAGGACTACTTCGTCATCACCACCAACGTGGACCACTGCTTCCAGCGGGCGGGCTTCGATAAAAAGCGCCTCTTCTACACCCAGGGGGACTACGGCCTCTTCCAGAGCGTGAATCCGGAGCTTCAGAAGACCTTCGATAACGAGAGCTGGGTCATGGCTGCCATGGAGGCTCAGGGCTTTGTCCGGGACATGAGGGGCATTTTCGTGCCGCCGGAGAACGGGGCACTAAGAATGAGCATCCCCACGGAGCTTATTCCCAGGTGCCCGGAGGATGGGTCGGAGGTGACCATGAACCTGCGGTCCGACGACAGCTTCGTGGAGGACGAGGGCTGGCACCGGGCGGCGGAGCGGTACTCAAACTTCCTGCGCACCAGAGGGGGCAGGGTGCTGTTTCTGGAGCTGGGGGTGGGTTACAATACCCCGGGCATTATAAAATACCCCTTCTGGCGCATGACCGCCCAGAATCCCCAGGCCGCCTACGCCTGCCTGAACTGCGGGGACGCCTCCTGCCCCCCGGAGATAAAAAAGCGCTCGATCTGCCTGGACGGCGACATCGGGGAGATCCTGCAGGAGCTGAAATAAGAATACGCAGTACGCCCGGCTCCGGAAAATCCCCTCTGCGACCTGAACGGCGACGGAAAGGTGAACATCACGGACCTGAACATCATCCTGGCCGCCGCCAATTACCTGCGGGGAGAGAGCAATTTCATAATCCCCGCTGCATAAAGCCAAAAACCAATGCCCCGGGAAACCGGGGAATTTTAGACCAGAAAACAGATAACAACTGAGAAAGAGGCAAGAAGATGAAAAAAGCAATTTCCCTGTTACTGGCAATGGCACCGGCACCTGGCTGGAGGGCAGGCGCTTTTCCGGCAGCGTGTCCGAGGCGGACCTGCGGAGCTGGATAGAGGGTCTCAAGTAATAGTTCAATTATTAACGGCAGAGCGCCGGGGTCAGATGACCCCGGCGCTATTTTCCGTGGAATTCAGTTCTCGTCTGCGGTTTCCCAGCTCTCGGCAAGCTTTTTGAGCAGGGCTTTCAGGGTATCCTTCTCGTCCTCGGAGAGGGCGGCGTAGGGTTCCCGGCGGAAGTGGGGCTCGTTTACGGCCTCCTTGCCCTTTTCGGTCAGGGTGATGACCACCTTCCTGTGGTCCTCCTCATCCCGGACCCGGGTCAGAAGCTCCTGGGCCTCCATCTTCTTGAGCAGCTCGGAGAGGGAGCCGGGCTGGATCTCCAGAAGGTGCATCAGCTCCCCCTGGGTCATGGTGCCGTCGGCCAGGCTCAGAAGCTTGAGCACTCTCCGGGAGCCCCGCATCTCGTAGGGGAATCTCATCATGCTCCGGTTAACCCGGAGGAAGAGCCCGGTCAGACTGTCCGGGTCCATAAAGGGCCTGTGCATGGGGCCGTGGCCCGGGCCTCTGCCGTGGAATCTGCGGCCGCCGCACATGCGGCCGGAGTCAGTGTTGTTTTCGTTTCTTTCTCTGTTTCTGTCAAATTCGTGCTTGCACATATGGTACCTCCTTGCGGTCGTGCAGTGTGCCGGAAGGGACCGGCACAGGTTAAAGCTTGCGCTTTTTCTCTTAGGCACCTAAATAATATCACGGGGAATATGACTTGTCAAGGTACCTAACGAAATTTTTTTAAAAAATTTTTGTCCTTCGTTGACCGGGGGCCGGAGGGGTGGTAAAATCAAAGCAGAAAACAGCACGAGGAGAGCGCTATGGACAGAATTACACCCCCTGCCGGGGCGGTGGAGATAATCTCCCGGCTCCGGGGCGGGGGCTATGAGGCATATATCGTAGGCGGCTGTGTCCGTGACAGCCTTATGGGCCGTGAGCCCAAGGACTGGGACATAACCCCCTCCGCCCGGCCGGAGGCGGTAACGGAGCTTTTTGCGGACCGGACCGTGGTGCCCACGGGCATAAAGCACGGCACAGTGACGGTTCTGGAGGCTGACGGGGCCTATGAGGTCACCACCTTCCGCATCGACGGGCAGTATCTGGATCACCGCCGGCCTCGGAGCGTCACCTTCAGCACCAGCATCGCTGACGACCTGGCCCGCCGGGACTTCACCTCCAACGCCATGGCCTACGACATACTGGCGGGCAGGCTTGTGGACCCCTTCGGAGGTCTGGAGGACATCAGGGCCCGGCGGATAGTCTGCGTCCGGGACCCGGAGGAGAGGTTTTCGGAGGACGCTTTGCGCATACTGCGGGGCATGCGCTTTGCCTCGGAGCTGGGCTTTGAGATTGAGGAGCGCACGGCCCGGGCCATCCACGAAAGGGCCCCGGACCTTCTGAAAATCGCCGCCGAGCGCATCACCTCGGAGCTCACAAAGCTCCTTCTGGGGCAGGACTGCACCCGGGTCCTCTGCGAGTATAAGGACGTGATAGCCCTCATAATCCCGGAGCTGGCCCCCTGCATCGGCTTTGACCAGCACAGCCGCTGGCACTGCTATGACGTCTATGACCATATTGCCCACGCCGTGGGGTATTACCGGGGCGGGGACGCTGTCACCAAGTACGCCCTGCTCCTTCACGATATGGGCAAGCCCCGGTGCTTTACCCTGGACGAGAAGGGGGGCCACTTCATCGGCCACGGGGCCGTGGGGGCAGAACTTGCCGGTGCGGCCCTTGCCCGGCTCCGGCTGCCGGCGGAAACCTGCAGGAGCATAAGGGAGCTGGTCCGGTACCACGATATAAACGTGCCGCCTACGAAAAAGGGGGTCCGCCGGTGGGTGAGCCGCCTGGGGCAGGAGCAGTTTTCCCGGTACCTGGAGGTGCACCGGGCGGACATTCTGGCCCACTCGGAAACGGCAATTTCCGCCCATTGGAATCAGGACGGCGCCCTCCGGGAGATATTTGAGGAGCTCCTGGCGGAGGAGGGGGCCATGAGCCTGCAAAAGCTGGATGTGAGGGGAGACGACCTTATCTCCGTCGGGGTACCCAGGGGGCCGGAGGTGGGAAAGCTCCTGGGGGAGCTTCTGGACCTGGTGATTGAAGAGAAGCTGCCCAACCGGCGGCAGGCCCTGCTGGAATACGTAAATAAAAAGCTGAGGGAGCGCTGAGTGCGCTCCCCCGTTTGTTATTTCATATCGAAGTGGTCCTTCACCGCCCGGGCGAAGGATTTTTTCTTTGGCTGGCTAATGCGCAGCTGGGTGCCGTCCTGCAGGGTGACATCATAGCCCTTTATGCCCTGGACGAAGTTCAGGTTCACCAGGTAGCAGCTGTTGCACCGGGCAAAGCCCTTGGGGGCCAGCTGCTCCTCCAGAGCGGCCAGGGAGCCGAAGCTGTAATAGGTGCCGTCATGAGTGTGGTAGGAGAGCATATGGCCCTTCACCTCCACGTATCTGATGTCCCTGATCCTGATGCGGGCGGTGGCGGAGTCCGTGGTGACCTTCAGGGAGTCCTCATCCTCGCCGCCCAGACGCCAAAGTGCCTTGGTGAGCTTCATGGCGAAGGAGTAATACTGCACGGGCTTCAGGATATAGTCCAGGGCGCTGACCTCATAGCCCGCAATGGCGTACTGTGCAAGGCTTGTGACGAAAATGAGAATGACCTTTTCGTCCACTGCCCGGAGCCGCCGGGCGGCCTCCATGCCGTTCATATCCGGCATCTGGATATCCAGGAAGATTATATCGTACTGGGCCTTGTATTTTTCCAGGAGCATGACAGGGGAGGGGAACAGGTCGATCACGAAGGTGGTGTCATTCTCTGTCCCGTAGCGCTCCAGGTATGACTTGAGGGTGGCGGCGGCCTGGGCCTCATCTTCAACAATGGCGATGTGTGCTGTCATGGTTTATCCTCCGGGGGCTTTTTCTGAAGCTTAACATATAAGGGAGGGGGAGAAAAAGGTTTTTTCCTAAACTAAAACTTCATTTCCTAAACTAAAAGGTCCCGGGGCAGGGGCACCCTGATATCCAGGCAGTAGAGCTCGCCTGCGGTGCTGACGGAGAGAGTGCCGCCGTAGATTTTTGCTATGTACCGCATGCTCATGGTGCCGAAGCCGTGGCGGCTCCGGTCGGCCTTGGAGGTCTGGCCCGGGGAGACCGGGGCGCCGTCAAAGTAGTTGGTGACCTCGATAAGGGCGCTGTCGCCCTGCCGCTCCACGGTGACGCTGATGACCTTTTTTTCCGGGTCCGAGAGCTTCCGCACTGCCTCGATGGCGTTGCTCACGGCGTTATTGAAGAGGGAGAACAGGTGCCTTGTACGCATGAAATTCAGTATTTTCCCGTCCGCCAGACAGCTCAGCTCGATGCCCTCCGCCCGGCAGGAGAGCATAGCCGTGTGAATGACCACGTCCAGGACCTCACAGCCAGTCTTGATATTCATGTCGTAGAAGTCCATGGACTCCCGCAGGGAGGCGATCTCGCTCTCTGTCAGCCTTCCGGAAAAGTCATCCAGCTGGTGACGCAGGTCGTGGCATTTCATATTGACGGCGGCCATATTCTCCTTGATCTGCTCGTACTGCTTCCGCTCTTCCCGGAGCACCTGGTCCATGATCTCCATATCAGCCCGGTAGCGGCTCTGAAACTCAATGCTGGTGCAGATGGCCAGGATGAAGGAGGCCAGGGCCAGGAGGTATATGCGGTTGACCAGGAACAGGGTGTAGCTGACCTGCCTATACTCATTGGAGATGCAGTCCGGCACCGTCAGGAACAGCAGACAAACCAGGGCCAGCACCAGGGTGGACCGCCGGGAAGACCGATCCAGCTCCTCACGGCTTTTCCTGCCGAACAGATAATAAATGGCGCCGTAAATGGCCAGGTGGATAGTATAGTATATTACCCAGTCGATGGGCTCCGGGGACCGGGAGAAAAAGCTTATGGTCTCCTTCTCGTCCACCCGGAAAAGGGCCAGCAGGAAGGAGAAGAGGGCGGCACCCAGCTCCATGGAGGCGATGCCGGCGCACCAGGTCTTGAGCTTGGTGGACAGGTTCACGTCGAAGCAGAGCAGGATAAAAATGAGCGGCACGGAGAACTGCATGATACGCATAAGGAAGCGGGTCAGCAGATTGTTCGCCCACAGCCGCAGGCCGATGGAGAGGGAGAGCACACCGCCGGCCAGCAGGAGCGATAGGGCCAGCCACAGGCCGAACCGGCGCTTCCGCACAAGGCTCAGGCAGAAGAATGCGGCGGCAAGCACCATCTGGGCCGTCACATTGACCTGGATTATAAGCTGATACAGCAATTTTGCGTCCATTGCTTCCCCCGCCTTTCATGCTGATTATAACATTTCTGAAACACCTTTGCAACAATTCACGGGGCCGGAAGCTTTTAGCTTAGGAAATAGATTTTTAGTTTACGCAATATGCGTTGAGGTTTTTTCCCCCTTCATTTATGCTCGCCTTGAAAGCAACCCCGGCACCGAAATAAAGGAGGAAAAACCGTGAAAGAGAAAAAGCCCCTGCTCAGCATTATCGGCATCGCCCTCTCCGTTCTGACGGCAGTTATGTACGCCGTTCTGTACGGAAAGACCAACAGCAGCATGGACAGCATGTCCTGGCCCGCCTTCTGGGTGCTCATGGCAGGCGCCCTGGTCGCCCTGGCCCTGGTGCTGCTGAAGAAGCCCCGCTTCGGCTCCTACCTGATGACAGCCTGTCATCTGGCGGCCTTCATGCTGGCGATCTACGCCTTCTATCCCTACATCTCCGCCGCCTTCGTGGGCATCGACTCCACCTGGGAGGTCCCCTTCTTCGTGGTCATGGCCCTGTTCGTGGCGGGCCTGGCGGTAAACGCCGCCGCCGCCTTCACCTCCATGCCCGTGAAGAGCGCACCCCTGAAGACCCTCTGCGGCGTTATGGCGGCCCTCCTGGCCCTCACCAGTGTGGGCGGCGTCATCGCCAATGAGAACGCCCCTCAGATAAACGGCGCCCTGAAGACGGCCTCCTCCGTGGAGGTCCACGAGGGCAGCGGCGCCGAGGACACCATGTATTATAAATCCGCCTACTCCAACCTGGCGGAGCTCATGGCCGCCGGCAGAGCCAAGGCTCAGGAAGCCATGGCGGAGGGCATCGTCCTCCTGCGGAACGAAAACGGCGCCCTGCCCATGAGTTCCGGCAGCAGCGTGACCCTCTTCGGCGTCAGCAGCGTGGACCCGGTCTACGGCGGCACCGGCAGCGGCAACGTGGACGTATCCACTGCCCCCAACTGGAAGACTGCCCTGGAGCAGGGCGGCTCCTTCAAGGTAAACTCCACCCTCTGGGACTGGTACTCCGCCGAGGGCCAGGCCCAGTATAAGCGCACCACCGGCTCCACCGGCCCCGGCGTCACCGGCGCCAAAAGCATCGGCGAGGCCCCCTGGTCCGCCATAAAGTCCGCCGCAGGCTCCACCTTCGCCCAGTACGGCGACGCAGCCCTGGTCTTCATCTCCCGCCTGGGCGGCGAGGGCAGCGATATGCCCCGGGGCACCCTGGCCCTCAGCAAGCTGGACGACGTGGACGGCTCCGCCGGTGACACCACAGACGGCGACTATCTGAAGCTGAGCCCCAAGGAGAAGGATATGCTCCTGGGTCTGAAGGCCGAGAAGGACGCCGGCACCCTCAGGAAAATCATCGTGGTCCTGAACTTCGCAAACCAGGTGGAGGCAGACTTCCTTGACGACGCACAGTACGGCATCGACGCCGCCCTGTGGATCGGCACCCCCGGCCAGGTGGGCATGTACGCCGTGGCCGATGTGCTCTGCGGCAAGGTAAATCCCTCCGGCTCCCTCTCCGCCACCTTCTGGAGAAGCCACGACAAGAACCCGGCTCTGGCCAACTTCGGCGCCACTGCCTATGCCGGCGCTGACGGGGTCATCAACACCGACGGCTCCCCCCAGCAGGATAAGTACTACGTTGTCTATCAGGAGGGCATCTACGTGGGCTACCGCTACACGGAGAGCCGCTATGAGGACTACGTTATGGGCACCGGCAACGCCGGCAGCTACTCCTGGCACGACGCAGTAGCCTTCCCCTTCGGCTTCGGCCTGAGCTACACAAGCTTTGAGTGGTCCGGCTTCAAGGTGGAAAAGTCCGGCTCCGGCGTGGACACCGCCTACACCGTCTCCGTCACCGTCACGAACACCGGCTCCGCCGCCGGCAAGGAGACCGTCCAGGTCTACCTCCAGAAGCCCTACGGCGATTACAATAAGGCAAACCACGTGGAGGCCTCCTCCGCCGAGCTGGCGGGCTTCGGCAAGACGAAGCTCCTGGAACCCGGCCAGAGCGAGACCGTCACCGTCACCGTCTATGAGCGGCAGTTCGCCGCCTACGACGCCTGGAACGCCAACACCTACGTTATCGTGGAGGGCGACTATTACCTTACCGCCGCCAGGGACGCCCACAGGGCCGTCAACAATATCCTGGCAAAGAAGGGCTTCACCCCCGCCTCCACCGACGGCCGCATGGACAGCGAAGGCGATGCAGCCCTCACAAGCGGCCCCATCAGCTTAAAGTTCGACAAGGAAACCTACTCCAAGAGCTACGCCACCGGCTATAACATCACCAACCAGTTTGAGTACGCCGAGTGGAACAAGTATGAGCACCGGGGGGACGATACCGTCACCTATATGTCCCGGTCCGACTGGGAGGCCACCACCCCCAAGACCTGGGCGGACACCACGGTCCTCCACTGGAATCAGTACATCACCGCCGACCAGGATAAGTACGGCCGCCAGAGCGAGACCAAGCTCCCCACCGTCGCCGATGAGTACCCCAAGTTCGATACGGTGCCTGCCTCCGGCGCCCTTAAGCTCATCGACCTGAAAACCAGGGCGGACGGCAGCGATATCCCCTATGACGACCCCATGTGGGATACCCTCCTGGACCAGCTGAGCTGGGAGGACTACACCTCCGTTATCCCCTCCGGCATGCGCCGCAGCGGCCAGATCGAGAAAATCAGCAAGATGGAGTGCCTGGACCATAACGGCCCCTCCGGCCTGACCCAGAACTACATGGCCAACAAGCGGGGCCTTGCCACCGTGAATGACGACCCGGACAAGAAGGCCAAGGCCATGTGCTACCCCTCCGGCGGCATTCTGGCAGCCTCCTTCAACGTGGACCTGCTGTTCGAGGTAGGCGACCTCATCGGTGAGGACGCCCTCTGGGCCGGCTACAACGGCCTCTACGGACCCGGCTCCAACATCCAGCGGACTCCCTATTCCGGCAGAAATTTTGAGTATTACTCCGAAGACGGCTACCTCTCCGGCATGATCTGCGCCTATGAGTGCGCCGCCATGGAGAGCCACGGCCTGTACGTCTACAACAAGCACATCGGCCTCAACGACCAGGAGGACCTGCGCCGGGGCATCTGCACCTGGGCCCCCGAGCAGGCCATCCGTGAGGTCTATATGCGGGCCTTCGAGCTGCCCATCACCATTGCGGGCACCCAGTACAAGGGCCAGACCCTGAAGGGCGCCTCCGGCGTCATGCTGGCCTTCAACCGCATGGGCCTCCACTGGAGCGGCATGCAGAAGGGCATGGTCACCGAGTTCCTGCGCAACGAGTGCGGCATGACCGGCATCGTCGTCACCGATATGTGGTACGGCACCGCCTCCACCTACATGAACCTGCCCGCCCTCCTGGTAGCCGGCGGCAACCTGGTGGACGGCATGATGAAGGCCGAGGATCTGGACGCCTGCCGCCCCGGCACCGGCCACGCCGACGTGGCCTGGGGCATGCGTGAGGCCATGCACCGCATCCTCTACACCGTTGTCCACTCCAACGCCATGAACGGCGTCTCTTCCGGCACCAGGATCATGGCTGTCACCCCCTGGTGGCAGACCGCCATCACCGCAGCACAGATCGGCACCGGCGTTCTGACCCTGGCCGCCGTCGTCCTGCTCATCATCAAATCCAGAAAAAACGCCGAAAAGGCGTAAAAAAACAGGAGGAAAATAAAATGAAAAAAACCATCGCACTTGTTCTGGCAGCTCTCATGCTCTGCGCCGCTCTGGCTTCCTGCGGCGGCCCCAAGGTTGACGGCACCTACACCGTGTCCATGGACTCCGTTTCCTACTTCAGCACCCAGGCCGTGAAGAACGACAGAGAGGGCACCGATATGCGCCCCGACGGCAGCGAGGCCAGAGTTCCCTTCTCCACCCTGTTCGGCATGCTGGACACCAGAGTGGGCAAGAACGAAAAGGTCGACAACTACTACACCGTCTCCCTGGAGCTCAAGGACGGCAGCTACAAGCTGGTCAAGAAGTTCGCCGTGAACCTGGACTATGTTGCCGACGCAGTCAAGGGCATGATGAGCTCCGAGATCCCCACCCTGGAGCTGACCTTCACCGGCAAGTACACCGCCGACGGCACCAAGGTCACCCTGGCTGTCCCCACCAAGGTTGAGGCCAACGTGTCCCCCGTGGCCGGCATGGCCGATGCCTACACCCGCTTCGGCGGCACCTACATGGGCGAGAGCGCCTCTGCCGCTGACCCGGACGTGTTCCCCGGCAAGTTCTTCTATTACTTCAACACCCTGTATTTCATCGAGAACAGCGCCGTGTCCGAGATGACCGTCACCGTTGACGCCGCCAACGGCACCTTCACCGCCTGAGCATAAAAAACCAGGGGCCGCCCGCAAAGGCGGCCCCTTTCCACAGGAGGAACCTATGAAAAAGCTTTTTGCCCTTGCCCTCTGCACTCTGACTCTCCTTGCCCTGGCTGCCTGCTCCAAGCCGGAGGCGGCTGTTGAGAGCCTTGAAATCATAACAAAGCCCGCAAAAATGACCTATCTGGAGGGGGAGAGCTTCGATCCCGCCGGCACCGTCATAAACGCCAAGCTGGCGGACGGCACCGTGAAGGAGAACGTGGAGTATGATTTCCAGGCTCCCCAGGCCTTCTCCGCCACGAAGTACAAGGTGGTCTTCGAGTTCGGAGGCCAGACCGTCTCCCTCAACATGGACATCATCCGCCGGGGCAACGCACCGGAGTATTACGTATCCAACACGCCCCAGCGGCCGGACAGCCCCCTGAAGGGGAAGACCTACTTCTTCCTGGGCTCCTCAGTGACCCGGGGCGAGCACTCCGAAGAGGAGAGCATGGCCGAGTTCATCGCAAAGCGCAACGGCGCAGAGTGCATCAAGGAGGCTGCTTCCGGCACCACCCTTATGGACAACGGGGAGAAGAGCTACGTCCAGCGCTTTGAAAAGTACCTACAGAGGGCCGACCGGGCCGAAAGCCTGGACGCTTTTATCTGCCAGCTCTCCACCAACGATATAAAGTACCCGGATAAGTTCGGCGCCGTAACTGCCGGGGACAAGCGGGACAAGGCGGATTTCGACACCGCCACCACCGCCGGAGCCATGGAGTACATCATCGTCAGAGCCCGGGAGACCTGGGACTGCCCGGTGGTGTTCTACACGAATTCCAACTTCAAGAACGAGAATTACGAGAAGATGATAGCCCTTCTGGACCAGATCCAGGCCAAGTGGGGCGTCCAGGTCATCGACCTGTACCGGGACGAGAAGTTCAACGACATAACCCCGGAGCAGAAGAGCCTGTACATGTACGACCTGACTCACCCAACCCGGGCAGGCTACCGGGACTGGTGGACCCCCAAATTTGAGGAGAAGCTGGAAGAACTGGCAAAGTGAAAGGATGCGGCTGCAGAAATGCGGCCGCCTTTTTTATACAAATTGTTGCAGTGCAGCCGGGGGTTTGGTATAATATAAGAACATGAAATACTTTTTCGGGAGGTACTGAAATGGTTTCACTTAGAGGACCCGGACTTAAGATTTTTGCGGCAGTTCTTGCCCTTGTGCTCCTTGGCGCAGGGGTGTATCTGAATTTCTTCCATTCCCAGGGCTTTGTGAAGACCACGGCGACCATCGTGGATGTTGAGGCTGTTCAGGAGGCCGATTCCAACACCTACAGGGCCACCGTGGAGTACACCGTGGACGGAAAGACCTACCGCCAGGAGCTGGACCAGCAGTCCTCCTCCTATGCTGTGGGCAAGACCGTGGAGGTGCTCTATAACCCCGCCAACCCCGCCGAGGTCCACGCCGGCGGCATCCTGCCCATCATCCTGATGATTGTGGGCGCAGTGCTCCTGGCCTTTGCCGTCATCTCCACCGTTACGGAGAAGAAGGCTCAGAAGGAGGTCAGGGCCCGGCAGGAGGCCACAGGCAGATCCGGCTACTCCGCCTCCAGGCAGGGGCAGGAGCGGGAGCTCTACTTCCTGACGGACCTGGGCACCATCAAGTACGGCCACCGGCTGGAGGATAAGGACCGCCGGGTGCTCTATGAGGCCAAGGTTACAAAGTTCAGCGCCGTGAGCGCCTCCGAATTCGACTTCATCGACCACGTGAACGGCACCACCACCCCCCACCTGGTGGGCAAGGAGGAGGACAGCCAGTGGAGCACCATGTTCATCGACGGCCACCACACCTTCGAGCTGGACGGGGTGGACGTTTTCCGGCACCTGAAGGATAACGGCGTCTCCGTGGAGACCTCCTACGCCGCCGGCGGCGCCGCTGCGGTGGGCATCAACTACCGCATCCTCAGAAACGGCGTGGAGATGGCCAGAGCCCAGTCCTCCAGCCAGTACGTCCACGAGGAGGACGCCGAGCAGCACCGCGTGGCCGCCAGCATCCCCGCCAAGGGCTTTTTCCGGGTCTGGACCCGGGAGGAGAACCTGGACCTTCTGTTCATCACCCTGATGGCCTTCGGCCGCACGGACGCCTCCGACGACAACGGCGGCAACATGGGCGCCCTTATCGGCACTCTGAGAGGCGGCAGATAAGGAAAGGGGAGGCAGAAGCATGCTAAATATCGAAAAGAACGCAGAAGGCAGCGTGCTGACCTTCACCCTCCGGGGCAGGCTGGACACCACCACCGCTCCGGAGCTGGAGCGGCAGGTCAAGGAGGAGCTGGACGGGGTCACCGCCCTGGTCATGGACCTGGAGGGGCTGGAGTATATCTCCTCCGCCGGCCTGAGAGTTCTGCTCTCCGCCCGGAAGCTCATGAACAGGCAGGGCGTGATGATTGTTCGGAACGTTAATGAGACGGTTATGGAGATATTTGAAGTGACCGGCTTCGCCGACATACTGACGATTGAATGAAGATAATAAAGGGACTTAAGCTGGGCGGCCTTCAGCAGAAGATTTTCAATCTGATGCTGCTGTTCATCATAGCCTTTGTGGCTGTCTACGCCGCCGTATCCGTTTATCAGCAGCATAATCTGGCAGCCATCGTGGAGGACGCCGCCGAAAGACAGCAGGAGTCCATCAGCGCCGTGTCCCAGGAAACCATGCGGACGGTGCTGGAAACCTCCATGTCCCGGACCACGGCCCTGCAGGCCTACATAGCCAACGACCTTTTTGCCGACGTGAAGACCGACGTGGAGACCCTTCAGGCCTTCGCACGGGAGCTCTTCGCCAACGCCTCGGCCTTCCCGCCCCACCCGTTCTATGCGCCGGACCCGGCCAAGGACGGCATCCCCTCCGTCCAGTTCCAGCATGAGGCCGGGGTGGATCCCAACAGCTCCGGGGACCTGGGCCTGGCCGCCAACATGAGCGAGGTAATGCTGGCCATGTTCAAGGCCTCGGACAAGCTGGACTCCTGCTTCGTGGCCACCACCGACGGCTGCATCCTCTTCGTGGACGACCGTTCCGGTTCTTACATTGACGAAAACGGCAGCGTGGAGACCTTCCCGGTGCGGCAGCGGACCTGGTATACCCAGGCGGTAGGGGCCGGCGAGCTGATTTTCACCGGCGTGGAGCTTGACGCCTTTACGGATATTGCGGGCCTTGTGTGCGCCGCCCCGGTTTATGTGGACGGCAAGCTTGCCTGCGTGGTGGGTGCGGATATTTTCCTGACCTCCATCAGCAACTACGTGCAGGAGACCTCCTCCGAGAGCGGCTTTCTGTGCGTTGTGAATCAGAACGGCCAGGTGCTGTTCTCCCCCCAGAAGGAGGGCATATTCAAGGCGGAGCTATCCGACAGTGCGCCGGACCTGCGCCGGAACGGCGCCCTGGGCCCCTTCATAACCGAAGCTCTTAAGGAGCGCACGGGGCTTACGCTTCTGCAGGTGGACGGCAGGGAGTATTACCTGACCGGCGCACCTATGGAGACCCTGGGCTGGGCAGCCATCAGCGTGGTGGATAAGGAGGCTACGAACCAGCCCACCGAGGCCATGCTGAAAAGCTATGAGGATATCAACGCCGGCGCCACGGCCACCTTCAATGAGGGGGCGGCCCGCTCCGGCCGCACGGTCCTTGTCATGACCGTCCTTCTGGCGCTCCTGGCCATCGTGGGGGCTCTGGTGCTGGCCTACAGAATAGTCAAGCCCATCGAGCATATGACAAAGCGCATCAACTCCCTCTCCGGCAGCGATAAGGCCTTCCAGATGGAGGACGTGTACCGCACGGACGATGAGATAGAGATCCTGGCGGAGTCCTTCGCCTCCCTCTCAAAGAAGACCCGGGACTATATAACCCAGATAACGGAGATTACGGCGGAGAAGGAGCGCATCGGCACGGAGCTTGCCCTGGCCACCCGGATTCAGGCGGATATGCTGCCCAATATCTTCCCCGCCTTCCCGGAGCGGCCGGACTTCGATATCTATGCCGTCATGGACCCGGCCAAGGAGGTGGGCGGCGACTTCTACGACTTCTTCCTTATTGACGAGACCCACCTTGCCCTGGTCATTGCTGACGTTTCCGGCAAGGGCGTGCCTGCGGCCCTCTTCATGATGGTCAGCAAGATACTGGTGCAGAACTACGCCATGACCGGCCGGAGCCCGGCGGAGGTCCTGCGGGCGGTGAATAACCAGATCTGCTCCAACAACCGGGAGGAGATGTTCGTAACCGTCTGGCTGGGCATACTGGACACCGCCACGGGCAAAATAACGGCGGCCAACGCCGGCCATGAGTACCCCACGGTCATGGAGGCCGGAGGGGAGTTCCGGCTCATAAAGGATAAGCACGGCCTGGTCATCGGCGCCATGGAGGGCATCAGGTATAAGGAATACGAGCTGCAGCTCCAGCCCGGCGGCAAGCTCTTCGTCTATACCGACGGCGTACCGGAGGCCACCAACGCAGAAAATGAGCTCTTCGGAACGGAGCGGATGCTCCGGGCCCTCAACAAGGACACCGGTGCAAGCCCGGAACAGGTCCTGCGGAACGTGCGCCGGGCTGTGGATGACTTCGTTCTTGAGGCGGAGCAGTTTGACGATCTGACCATGCTCTGCCTGGAGTACAAGGGGGACAGGAAGATATATAAGGAAATCACCGTGCCCGCCGAGACGGACAAACTGGATGAGGTCATGGGCTTCATTGAAACCGAGCTGGAAAAGGCAGAGTGCTCCCCAAAGGCCCGGATGCAGCTTGCCGTGGCGGCGGAGGAGATATTCGTAAACATCGCCAGCTACGCCTACGCTCCCGGCAGGGGTGACGCAGTCGTCCGCTTTGAGCTTGATGAGGCGGACCGCCGGGCGACTCTCACCTTCATCGACAGCGGCGTGGCCTTCGACCCCCTGGAGAAGCCGGACCCGGACGTGACCCTGCCCGCCTCGGAGCGGCAGATCGGCGGCCTGGGCATCTTCATGACGAAGAAGGCCATGGACGACGTGCGCTATGAGCGCACCGACGGGAAGAATATCCTGACTCTCGTAAAGAAAATCTGAGAATAAGCCCACAGGCCCTTCCACGGAAGGGCCTTTTTTCGGCTGCGAAATAAATATTTTGAAATATCTGTAACGAACGGCGCTTTTTCGGCTTTAATGTACAGAAAACGAAAGGGGGGAGAGGCAGATGCAGTCTGTGGAGGATATATACCGTGAGCATTCCAGAACGGTATACCGTTTCCTCCTTTCCAGGACCGGAAGCCCGGACCTGGCGGAGGAGCTGACCCAGGAGACCTTCTACCTGGCGGTGAAGGGCATAGACCGTTTTGACGGCAGCTGCAAGATATCCACCTGGCTCATCGCCATCGCCAAAAACGCCCTTTCCTCCTGGCGCAGGAAAAACCCGGAGACAGAAAGTCTGGAAAGTGCGCAGGCCGCCGGCGTCTCCTCCGTCCCCGACTCCGGGGAGGGGCAGGTGGAGATAATGAAGGCCATCCGCCTTCTGCCGGAGGAGACCAGGGAGGTCATGTACATGCGGCTTTTCGGGGATCTGAGCTTCCGCCAGATCGGCGAGATAATGGAGAAAACGGAGAGCTGGGCCAGGGTCACGTACTTTCGTGGCAGAGAAAAGCTGAAAAAGGAGCTGGAAAAATGAGCGGAAAGCTGGACTGTGAAATCGTCAGAGACCTGCTGCCGTCCTATGCGGACGGCCAGACGAGCGAGGTTACGAACAGGGCCCTTCGGGAGCACCTGGAGGGCTGCCCGGACTGTGCGGAGGCCCTGCGGCTCATGAAGGAGCCGGAAAAGACCCTTCCTCCCCAGGAGAAGGAGATAGATTACCTGAAAAAGGTGAAGAAATCGGGGCGCCTTGCGGCGGTCCTTGCGGCCGCAGCCGCCCTGCTCACAGCCCTTTTTGCGGCGGCCCTTGTGTACTTTGTGCATGGCACCCCGGAGGACCTGAACGCCCATGCGTTCACCGTCCGGGTGGAGGGCAGCACCGTAAGCCTGGGCGGTAGCCTTGCAAGCAGCGGCCAGGGCATCGCCCGGGTGAGCTTCACGGAGAAGGACGGGGTAGTTGACATAAAGCTTTACACCGCCCTGATAATGCCCTTTAACCGGGCCTCCTTCACGGAAGCCTATACCGCAAGGGAACCGGTGAAGGCCGTCACCAGCGGCGGCATAGTCCTCTGGGAAAACGGCAGGGCCATCTCAAAAACTGCAGGCAGGGTCTATGCCGCAGCGCACCCCTACGTGGGGGATATGCCCGCAAATCAGAGGACGGCAAACGCCCTGGAGATAGTCGGCAGGTACGGAGCCTATAAAAATGAGCTCCGCACGGCCTCGGAGCCCTACGAGTGGGTCCTTATACTGGAGGAGAATATAGACCCGGCGGAGGAGGCGAAGGCCCGGGAGAGGATGCTCTCGGACTCCTGCCTGATGATAGCCTCGGTGGGCAACCTGGGGACCGTAACCTGGCGGTATAACTGCGGCTCCGGCCAGAGGGAGTACACCGTCACCGCCCGGGAGGCCTCAGAGACCGCGGGAGGGGACATCAAGAGCTTTGCTTCTTCCGCCTCCGGAATGCAGAGATTGGTTGAAAAGGTCAGATAAGGGTGCGGGCCCCGGGACGGGGCCCGTGCTTTTTACTGTAAATGGGCTTGAACAAGAGGCGAAAAAGTGGTAAAATTGCAGAAAATAAACTAATTGTCGGAGCAGATTGTCATGTTTGCAAATTATCATACCCACACCTACCGCTGCGGCCATGCCACCGGCAGCGAGCGGGAATATGTGGAAAAGGCCCTTCAGGCCGGCATCAGGATTCTGGGCTTTTCCGACCATACGCCCTATGACTTTTATGACTCTGAGCCCAGAAACCGGCCCATCCGCATGAAGCCGGAGGAGCTTCCCGGCTACGCAGCCTCCATCCGCTCTCTGGCGGAGGAGTACCGGGACAGAATCGAAATCCACCTGGGGGTGGAGGCGGAGTACTATCCCAAATACTTTCCCCGGCTTTTGGAGATGCTCCGGGAAAACGGCGTGGAGTACATGATTCTGGGGCAGCACTTCCTGGATAACGAAATCAGGGGCTGGCCCACGGGGCGGCCCTTCCTGCGGCGCTCCCTGCTGGAAAAATACGTGAACCAGACCCTGGACGCCCTGGAAACCGGGCTCTTTACCTACTTCGCCCACCCGGATATAATCCGCTTCATGGGCACCCACCGGTTCTATGACCACCAGATGCGCCGCCTGTGCCAGGGGGCAAAGCGGGCCGGGGTTCCCCTGGAGATAAACCTTCTGGGCATCCGGGAGGGGAGAAACTACCCCAATGAGCGGTTCTGGAAAATCGCCGCCGAAATCGGCAACGAAGTCATACTGGGAAGCGACGCCCATGAGCCCCGCCACCTGCTGAACGGCAGGGATGAGGAGACCGCCCTGGAGCTCATCGGGCGCCTGGGCCTCAAGCGCATCGAGACCGTTAAGCTCAGAAAAATCTGAAGCCGGAAGGAGAGACCCGGATGGACTACATCCCGTACTGCCATCAGGTGCAGTATTATGAGACCGACATGATGGGCGTTGCCCACCACGCAAATTACATCCACTGGATGGAGGAGGCCCGGGTGGACTTTATGGACCAGCTGGGGTTTCCCTATGGGGGGATGGAGAGGGCAGGCATCGTCTCCCCGGTAACGAAGCTGGCCTGCGAGTATAAGCACCCCTCCACCTTCGGCGACGTTGTAACCGTCATCGTCTCCGTGGCGGAGCTGGGGGGCGCCAGCCTGACCATAGGCTACCTTATGAAAAAAGAGGACGGCACCACGGTGCTTGAGGGCACCAGCCGGCACGTCTTCACGGATAAGGAGGGCCGTATTCTCCGCCTGAAACGGGACCTGCCGGAGTTTTACGCCGCCCTGGAGGAACAGCTATGAAGCTTTCCGTTCTGACCTTTTCCTTTCAGCTTGAACGGCTCACCGGAACAATGAACGCCGAAAGGCTCTGCAATCTGGCCCTGGAAAACGGCCTTGACCAGGTGGACCTGATGATAAGCGAGATCCGGCTCTACGGCGTGGGGGCCCTTAAAAGGGCCTTCCGGAAGACCGGGGTCGCCTGCGGCTGCGTCATAGCCCATCTGCCCTTCTTCCGGGGGGTGGACAGGTACCCCGCAAAGCTGGAGGAGGCCTTTTCCCTCTGTCGGGAGCTGGACTGCCTCAATCTTATGATTGTCCCCGGTGACGGGGACCGGCGGGAGTGCGCCCTTCTGAGCCGGGAGGAGATGCTCCGCCGGGGAGCGGAGCTGTACACCATGGCTGTGAACAGGGCTTCCCAGCGGGGCATCCAGGTGCTCTTTGAGGATACGCCCCAGGACTGCAAGCCCTTTTCCTCCGCCGCCGACTGCCGCAGGATACTGGACGACGTTCCCGGTCTGGGCTTCGTCTTCGACACGGCCAATTTCATGGTCGCAGAGGAGGACTTTGACCTGATGGCGGATTATGAGCTTTTGAAGGACAGAATCCGCCGGGTCCACCTGAAGGACGTGGTCCGTGGCCGCTTCCCCTCCGGGGAGAGGTGCGAAAACGGGGACGCCATCCGCTGCGTGGCCACCGGCTCCGGCACGGTAAATCTCCGGGACCTTGTG
>JAFPTE010000248.1 GCA_017400415.1 Oscillospiraceae bacterium | reverse complement strand
TCGCCTGTAAGAACGCTCTCGCCCTTCTCCTTGTGAGCGGCGACCGCGTCCTGAAGGATACGCATACCGGTGTCGATGGTCTTGGCGAAGTTCTCCTCCTCCACCTTGATGACCCGGGTGATATATTCCTTCTTCTCCTGGAGCTCCGGATAAGCGAAGGCGTTCTCATGGATGACCATATCGCAGACCTTGTAAAGGAAGGGCTCGTTCACGCCCAGAAGCTTGCCCTGGTGGGCTGCCCGGCGGAGCAGGCGGCGGAGCACGTAGCCCCGGCCCTCATTGGAGGGCAGCACGCCGTCGCCGATCATGAAGGTGGCGGAGCGGATATGGTCCGTGATGATGCGGAGGGATACGTCGGTCTTGTGGCTCTGACCGTAGTGGGCGCCGGTAATCTCGGAGACCTTGCCGGTGATGTTCATGACGGTGTCCACGTCGAAGAGGCTGTCCACCCCCTGGACCACGCAGGCCAGACGCTCCAGGCCCATGCCGGTGTCTATGTTCTTCTGAACGAGCTCCGTATAGTTGCCCTCCCCGTCGTTGTTGAACTGGGAGAAGACGTTGTTCCAGACCTCCATGAAGCGGTCGCAGTCGCAGCCGGGGGCGCAGGTGGGCTTGCCGCAGCCGTACTGAACTCCACGGTCGAAGTATATCTCGGAGCAGGGGCCGCAGGGGCCGGAGCCGTGCTCCCAGAAGTTATCCTCCTTGCCCAGGCGGGTTATATGGTCGGGCTTCACGCCCACCTCGTTGACCCAGATATCGTAGGCCTCATCATCCTCCTTATAGATGGATGGATAGAGCCGCTCCGGGTCCAGGCCCACCCAGTCGGGGCTGGTGAGGAACTCCCAGCTCCAGGCCAGGGCCTCGTGCTTGAAGTAGTCCCCGAAGGAGAAGTTGCCCAGCATCTCAAAGTAGGTGCCGTGGCGGGCGGTCTTGCCGATGTTCTCAATATCGCCGGTGCGGATGCACTTCTGGCAGGTGCAGACGCGGTGTCTGGGGGGCTCCATCTCGCCGGTGAAATAGGGCTTCATGGGGGCCATGCCCGAGTTGATAAGCAGCAGAGACGGGTCATTCTGGGGAATCAGCGAGAAGCTGGGCAGCCTCAGATGGCCCTTGGACTCAAAGAAGCGGAGAAACATCTCCCTGAGCTCATTCAGTCCGAACTTTTTCATTACTTAGTATCCTCCGAGTATTAGTTTTCTGGCTGTGCAAGGAATATAACAGCAAAGGTGCCGGGTCCGCAGTGGCTGGAGATTATTCCGCCGGCCCTTGTGTAGATGATTTCATTGAAGTACTTGAGCTCCTGTATCTCCTGGGTCAGAACGTCCAGCACGGACTGGGAGACGCCGGAGTTACAGATGAACACGCGCTCCTTATCGGCCCTAAGAAGCTCATGGCGCATGTCCTTCACATATTTCCGGGCAACGATTTCCGCCTTGCCCCGGTACTTGGTGCCCACGCTCATCTTGCCGCCTGAAACGATGATTTTGGGCTTGATGCCCAGGGCGGAGGCGGCAATTGCGGAAACGGCGCTGCAGCGTCCCCCACGGTAGAGGTAGGTCAGGGTGTCCACCACGAAGGTGCAGCGCACAAGGGGAATGAGCTTTTCGATCTCCAGCCAGATTTCGGCGGCGGTCATCTTCCCCTCCCGGGCCATCTCTGCGGCCTTGATTATCAGCAGCGCAATGCCGTTGCATAGTGTACGGGAGTCCACCACGAAGACGTGGTCCGAGTAGTCCAGATTGGCTGCGGCCACCTTGAAGGAGGCGCAGGAGGAGCTCAGGTCCGTGGATATGCCGAAGAACAGCACATCATCCCCTGCCTCAACGGCCGGGGCCAGTGCCTCCTGGGCGTCGCCGGGAGAGAAGGATGCGGTCTGGGGCGTGGTCTTGTGTGCCGACGCCCAGGCGTACATGGCCTCCGGGTCAAACTCCGGACCGTCCCGCACCGTTCTGTCGCCCATGCGGATGTACAGAGGGACTATGGTAATATTATACTTCTCTATAAGCTCGCAGCTCAGGTCATTGGTGCTGTCTGCGTATATACGTATCATAG